>JANMRE010000640.1:0-28306 GCA_031370885.1 Gemmatimonadaceae bacterium | reverse complement strand
TCTTCACCGATCGTGGTGGCGACCGCATCGAACGCGCCGCTATCGGTGTGTCAGGCTACCAGCTCGACAAATGCGGCTACGACCTCGTGCGGGGCTTTGCACCACTCAAGCCCTTTGTCGCCGAGCGCAATCCCAAACGGATTGCGATCAACCTGTCGGAAGACATTGGCGCGGCCGATGGACTGTCGAAGTCCAGCTACGATCGCCTCATCAAGGAGCTTGGTCCCGAGTACGCGTCACGTGTGGTTTCCGCCGAGCGTGTGGGTCGGACTACCGCAGCGGCTTCACGGCGTCTCGCCTGGTCGCGTTGGGCGAGGCGGATTAAGCCAGGACCTACGGCCGGCCAGATGATTGAGCGCCTGTCCACCGAGATCACCGCAGCAGGCTATCGCATGCAGGGCACGTTCAACGAGGTGGGCGGCGACAACAAGATCGAGGTCAACGAACGCATTCGGTTGATCAAATAGTCGGAACAACCTGGGCGGATCGTCCCGAGCCCCGCGAGACAATTTGCTCGCTGGTGGACCTGGCAATGCGCGGATCGCTTCGAAATCGGGTAGAAACTCGAGTCCCTCGGAGTGTCGAAACCCTCGAACGGCTGAAAGACATCATCCGCGGAGTTGCAAAAGTGGCCAAATGCTCCTATATTTCTGTCCACTTGGACAAGAGACGTCGTGACGACATCGTATCCGCGAATCGAACTGGTGGTGAAGTCCCTTGGAGGCCACAAGGTGCTCCGAGAGACGGTCAACACGGTGGCCGATCTGGACAAGGCCGTCCTTAAGGGGCTTCCCTATCGGAGCCTCCGACACTTCAGCGCGACCTACCCGGAGTCGCAGCGTTCGGCTGTTGAGGACCTCGTGGTGCCGCGCACCACGAGACGGCGGCGGGAACAATCAGGCCATCTGTCTGCGGAGGAGAGCGAACGTCTCGAGCGCGTGGCGCGCGTTACCGCACTTGCCGAGCAGGTGTTCGAGTCAAACGACACGGCGCGCCAGTTTCTAACGACCCCGCACGCGCTGCTCGATGGCGCCGAACCACTTGAGGTAGCACGGACGGACCTTGGCGCGCGTCGTGTCGAGTCGGTGCTGTGGGCGCTCGAATACAGCCTGCCAGTCTGACATTTGTCGTCCGTGCCTCGTCTCTATCGCATCGCGAAACAAAAGCACGCCGTGTACGACGGCCGCGGCGCGTTCATTGTAGGTGGCCGCTGGAGTTCACCGGGCCGAGTGGTGATCTACGCGACGGAGCACTTCGCGACGGCGCTGCTCGAGATCATGGTGCATGTGAACCGCGCCGCGTTACCAGGGCCGCACCATGCTGTCTCCATCGACATCCCAGATGATGTTGCAGTCGAACATTTGGACCCGAAGCGTGTGCGTGGCTGGGAGATGGTCGGGTCTCCAGTCGCCCGTGCGTTTGGCGACCGGTGGCTCAACGATCAGCGTACGGCGGTGTTGTATGTGCCGTCGGTACCGGGTCGGCCCGTGGAGTGGAACGCGCTGATCAATCCGGCACATCCGTCCGCGCGGCGCCTCGAGCCGAGCGCGCCGTTTCCGGTGACGTGGGATGGGAGGCGATTGGCGGCACTGCCTTACCGGCCAGTTACGGGAGATCTCCCTGTTCTCCCGATAAAGAGCGGGCGCCGGAACCGTTGAATTAGTTGTAGAGACTTGTGCGCAACGCATCGGGATACGTGTAGACCACCGGCGTCGCGTACACCGTGACCAGCTGCCCGCCAAGCCGCCATCCGTTGGATGGATTCCGTTGCAGCGTGGCGAAGTGAGCAGGGCAGGGTTCCACGCGCCGGGCGGTTTTCTCCGCGATGTACATCACACTCACGAGGGCCGAAGGCGCCAGCCCCAGAGGCTGGATCCGGGTCAGCCAGACGCAACAACGCCGCCGGAACCACCCGGCGGCGATGCTGTTTCGGCGCTGCCGCAAGTCGCTACGGCGTGAACGTGGTGCTGCGCTGCGCGAGCCGCCACGTGGTGCCGTCGACGGGTCGGTTGATGATACTGCCGACCCCCCCGAAACCGGAAACCGTCACGTCCGTGGCCGCCCCGGCGGTCATTCCCCACGTGCTATTGAAGCCGGCGACACCGGCGAAGTCGGGCGTTTCAAGATCGTACTCCGTGGCCGCGCCAAGGTAGCCTCGGGTCACCGTCATACTGATCGTCTTGGTGTTGCTGTTTTGGGCGAACGACGCTTGAAACACGTCGCCGTACTCACTTTGAATGGTCGCGCGCGCGCGCGGCCGCGCCAGTCCGCCCGAGTTGCTCGATGTCAACGTAGGTACCGTCAAGACCGGGCCGAGGGTGATGGTGCGGTCGGCAACGATTCGAAAGTACGAGACGACCCCGCGGCTGTCGATGTTGTTCGATGCGGCGGCAAACACGATCACCGAATGCAGGTCACCGGCGATCAGGCGATCGGTTGGCACGCCGAACAGCGTTCGTGTCGTCCCGGTCGCCGTGAAGTCGAAGAAGAGCGTGGATTCGCCTCCGCTGGCAGACGCGAACGAAGGGAGCATGAAGAAACTGTCGCTTCCGCCGTTCGCAATCGTGATCGCAGCCGTTGCCGGCGCGAACGACGACGCCCCGTTGAAATCCACGACGGGCAGCGTTCCGCCGTTGGCAACATTCACGCCGCGCTGCAGGAATATCCGGCTGACCGTCGTGCCCGTCAACGTCGTGCGGTAGGCGAAGAGGTCTTGCGGACCTGTATCAACATCCTGCAGCATGTAGCTGCTGGCAGCGAAAGTCGCGTTCGCCGTCGCGCCGCCGTGAGCGATTGATGCGAGGTCGGTTGCCGCAAGGCCCGTCACAGAGCCATTGAGCGTCTTGCCTCCCAACGGATTGTTCACGCACTCCTGGGTCGCGAGCGACTGCAACTCGGCATGTGTGCCGAGTGACACCTCGACTTCCGAGCTGCCGCCCGAGGCGGTGGCGAACGCGACGCCTCCCAGGTTCTGGCTGAGCGTGAAGCTGAAGGTGTTGTTGGCGCCCGCGACGACCCGTGTCCACGCTCCGCTGGCGCCATTGCGGAAAGCCAGCCACGCCGGCACACGACTCGCGTCGCAGAACTGCCACACGACGTTCCCGCCGCCGCCGCCCGACGCCGTCACCGTCAGTGCGACATTCGTTGTCTGATTGGCCACCCCGGTTCCCGCACCATTCACGGCCACGGTGTAGCTGCCTGGTGCGGCACTCGCGCCCGCGGTGAAGGTAAGCGCACTCGATGCTCCCGTTGCCGACGCCGGATTGAACGACGCCGTCACGTTGGCTGGCAGCGTGCCCGTGGTGAGGACCACGGCACCGGCAAAACCACCGGCCCGCGTGATCGTGACCGTACTCGTTCCCGTAGCCGCTTGCACGGCCGAGGCAGCGCTCGCGGACAGCGAGAAGCTGCCGACGCTTCCAACGGTCAGCGCGACCGTGGCTGTCTGCGCGGCAGCGCCAGCCAGTGTTGCGCGTACAGTTATGCTCGTCGTCGCCGCCGTCGCACCCGCGCCGACGACCAACGTCATCGTGCTCGCGGTCGCGGTGCCGGGAATCGGTGTCGGCGCAAAGCTCGCCGTGACGTTCGCGGGCAGCCCCTCGGCTGCGAGGGCGATGTCTCCGGCCGCACCGCCGACGCGAGTCACCGTGATCGGCACTGTGGCACTCGTTCCCGGCGTGGCGGTAACCGTGGTGCTCCCGACCGAGATGGTGATCGACGGCGTACTGACGGGCGGCGTGACATCGGAGCCACCTCCGCCGCAGGCCGCGAGCCACGCTACCAAAGCAATAAACGGAAGACGACGCATAGCACACCTCTGGGAAGACGTGGCGGATTGGATGCAATCCAACGGACATTGCCGATAATACGGTAGCACAACTCGGTGCACTTCGCCGGGAGGCCGCATTCCGAGGCCCGTTACGCGCGCGGAAGTATGGGTCGAATGAGCGACAGCGATATCGAGGTCCTCCACCGCGCCGCGAACTGCGGGAGCGCACCGACGCGTTCAAACATGCGGTGCCTGTCACATCGACGCTGCCAGGTGCTCCGCGCTCCGCAGCGTCAACCCTGCGAAGGTGATGGTCCCGTTCGTGCACCCCCCGGTCGGAAGCGTGGGCGCGCCGACTACGAACAGGTTGGGGTGGTCGTGCGTGCGCCCGAAGCTGTCGCACACGCTGGTCGCTGAGTTGCTGCCCATGCGGCACCCGCCGGACGGATGGTCCTGATAGTCGGCGACGGACACCGACAAGACACGCCCACCGCCGGAGCGCGCCATCGCGTCGTAGATGCCCCGGATGCGCGCCTGCGTCGCCGGCTCACGGGCCTCGCTGGCATCGTCCAGCCGGTGGACGATACGGGGCATGGGATCGCCATGGCGATTCATGGTGCCAGTGTCGAGCGTCAGGCGGCTGTCGCGCGAGGGGTGCGTGTCGGAGTACATGCGCACGCGGGCTACGCCTTTCGCTGCCCTGGCGCTCCAGTCGCGCAGGAGGTCGTCGCCAAAGAGCATCTCGCCCCCTTCACCCCGGAGCCGCGGACGCCGTCCCGACTCGCTCTCGAAGATCTGGACGTCGAAGCGGGCATAGGGACCATCCGTCGGACATCGGAAGTGCTGCCGCGAGATGAGCGGGTATGGCGCGTTCATTCCGGGATAGAGTTTCTCGTCGAGCTCGATGTTTGCGGTGGTGAACCGGTGGCCCGTCATGAACCGCCCCACCGTGTCGGACCGGTTGGCCAGGCCACCGGGAAAGCGGGAGTTCGCCGAGAGCAGGAGCAGGTGTGGACTCCATGCGTATCCGGCGGCGAGGACGAAGGTCCGTGCGCGGTATTCGATTGGCTCGTCTGGACGCTCGGCGTGGTGTCCGACCGCAGCGACGATGTCGTTGCGGGTCTCGTGCAGTAGGAGGCGACGGACCAAGACGCGGTCGTGCAGTTCGATGCGTCGGCTCGCCAGCAGCTTCTTGAAGGTGTAGTCGGGGGAGTAGCGGGCGCCGGTCGGGCACACCGTGCAGGTGTTGCAGCGTCGGCATTGGGCGCGGCCGTCGAACGGGATGGTGTTGCGCGCCACCGGGCAGCCGTAGAACGGCATCCCCGTAGCCTCAGCCCAGGCCTTGATGCGCTCGAGGTTGTACGTGAGCGGCATCGGGGGCATGGGGTACGGAGACGTGCGGGCGTCCTCCGGATGGGGCGATGGTTCACCGGCCACGCCAATGCGCCGTTCGGCATCGCTGAGCCATGGCTCGAGCTCCGACCAAGGCAAGGGCCAGTCCTCTGCCAGCCCGTACATCGACCGGAGGCGGAGGTCCTCGGCGGAGAACCGGTTGGCATGCCCCTGCCAGTGCATCGCGGAGCCGCCGACGGCCATGGTGCGGCTGATGACCCCCTCGCCCCCCTGGTCCTCAATGAAGTCGCCCGGCCACTGGTTCTCGTCGTAGGCAATCGACCGGCGGCGGTACTCGCGGCGGTTCTCCGCATCGAAGAGCCGCCGGCCCGCCTCGACCACGACTACGCTAAGCTGCGGCGCCTTCTCCGATAGCTTCTCCGCCAGCAGCGCCGCAGAGATGCCACCCCCGATCACGCAGACGTCGGTCTCGACCAAGCGCCGGGGGCTCACCTCTTCACCAGCGGTGGTGGGACCTGGGCCGACGACCCGAGGGTGCGGCAGCGGTCCTTCCCGATGGCGGCCTGGTAGGCCATGTCGTGGGCCGCGGGGCCGGCGAACCAGACGCTCATGAGGTCGGCGACCACGTGCTCGCCGCGCGGGACGGTGGTCAAGTCGTTGATCCCCGCGCGTTGAAGCTCCACGGCGAGCTGCCGACGCCGCACGGCGAGGTCATCGGACGCGAGCGCGCCGACGGCCAGCGCCTGCAGCTGCCGCTGGAACAGGGCCGCTGGCGAGGCCCCCTTGTACCGCACGCGAGGGCTGCCATACCCGGGGGACATCTCCGCGCCGGCGCGGTAGCCCGCCACCCAGGCGGCGAACTCCGCCGCCACGTCATCGGTGCCCTGGCGGCCTAACGAGGACGGGAGCACGGTCGCCGCGAGCTTGCGCAGGGTGTCCTCCTGCGTCCCCGGGAAAGCGGTCCCGAAGGCCCATGCCCGGACGCGTGGGATCGGGAGGATCGCCGCGAGGCCAAGGGCGGACTGGATGAGCGTTCGACGTCGCATGTTCCCCGTGAGTGACGGTGGGTCAGCCAGTGTTCAGCGGCGAAGGGGGACGCTACAGGTGCGGTTGGGGACCCGCAAGGCGCGGGCGCGACGAGGCCCTCGCCTGGGATAGGATCGATGTTGACGTGAGCATCCCCGGGCTACTCATGTCATCTTTCGGGCGCTCCCAAGCCGCGACCGAGTTAGCGCGCATCGCCGGATCTACGACAAGCGATGCGAAGGCGCGATCCTCGCGCGCGAACGGCGCGAAAGGCGGTCGCCCGCGCAAAGCGGCGGGCAAATAGCTGCGGTGGCACCATCGTTTCATCAGACTCGGGAGGCGCTGCCGTGTAGCTCGCCCCTCGCTTGCTGTCCTCCGCCCACTGAGATGTCGATGCCGAGTACACTTCTTGTTTGCCACGCTGTGGTGTTCGCGTCGCTGACGCTCACGACCGCAAATCTGCGCGCCCAATCGACGAACGCGGCGCTAACGGCGGTGCGCGCGCGACTGGTGGCGCGGATCGCCGAAGTGTCCGGTGCGCAGGTGGGCATTGCGGTCCGCGACCTGGCCAGCGGGCGCCTCTTTGTGCTGAACGCCGACAGGGTGTTTCATGCGGCCAGCACCATGAAGGTTCCGGTCCTGTTCGCGCTGTACAAGGAATTCGAAAGCGGGCGGCTGCGACCCAACGAGACCATGCGTCTGGAGAATCGGTTCCAGTCCATCGTGGATATGTCGGACTACGCGCTCAACCCGGCCGACGACAGCGATAGCACCGTGTACGCGATGGTGGGGACGGATGTGCCGTTGCGTGATCTGGCAACCCGTATGATCACGCACTCCAGCAATCTGGCCACGAACGCGTTGATTGGCCGACTCGATGCGAAGCGCATCACAGCGCTCACGCGTGCATTCGGCGCGACACAGATGCAGGTGCTGCGCGGCGTCGAGGACAACCTGGCTTTCCGTGCGGGGCTCAACAACACGACCACCGCCAACGATCTGGTGGCTCTGTTCGTGGCGTTGCACCAGGGGAAGGTGGCCAGCGCCGCGAGCACCCGCGACATGCTGACGATTCTCGAGGCGCAGGCGTTCAACGACGAGATCCCGGCGGGGTTGCCGCCACACACGCGCATGGCGCACAAAACGGGATCCATTACGGCAACGCTGCACGACGCGGGGTTGGTGTATCCAGGCAATCGCGCGCCGTATGCGATCGCAGTCCTTACGCGCAATATCCCCGATCAAAAAGTTGCCCAGCGATTGATTGCCGATTGTTCGCGCATAGTCTGGGAGTGGCTGGCCACGCCGTCGCGTGGTCGTTAGACGTTCGTGATAAGCATACTGGCGGCGTCTGGGAGTTTGCGACGTGGATCGTTCGCGCGGCGCGGGCCTTGGCAGGTGTTGGCTTCTGCCACGCAGCGCGTGGCCGAGCGAGCGCCGTGACGAGCGGGAAGGGCACGCGCTACCTCGCGTTCCTGCGGGGCATGAACGTGGGCGGTCACCGGGTGAGTATGAGCGATCTGCGCGACGTGTTCGTGGCGCTCAAATTCGCCAACGTGGAAACATTTATCGCCAGTGGCAATGTCATCTTTGATGCGCCCGGCAGCACGACGTCGGACGCATTGGAAACGCGCATCGAGACGCGTCTGCGGGAGGCGCTCGGCTATGCCGTGGCGACCTTTTTGCGCACACCCGATGAGTTGTCGTCCATCGTGCAACGGGTGCCGTTCCCGGCAGTAGAAGTGGCCGTGGCTGGCCACACCGTGCACGTGGGATTTCTGAGGCGCGCGCCCGACGCCGCGCTGGAAGCGCATTTGACGGGCCTCGCCACCACGATGGACGCGTTCGGTGTTGGCACGCGCGAGATGTACTGGCTCTGCAAAGGCAGGACCACCGATTCACTGGTGAAGTGGCTGCCGGTGGAGAAAGCCCTGAAACTGGACGTGACCATGCGCAATCTGACCACGGTGCGAAAGCTCACCGAGAAGTACCCGGGCCACGCATGACGCGCCTTCCCGTGACCGTGCGCGACGCGACCGAAGCAGACCTGCCGCCGATGCAAACGCTGCTCGGTGAGTTGGGATACGTGGTTGACGTACAAACGCTGCACAGGCGATTTCGCGCTTTCTCGAGAGCCGGTGAACAGGCGCTGGTGGCGGAGCGCGATGGTCATGTGATTGGACTTGCCACGCTGCACATCACCCCGGTGTTGCATCGCGCGGGGGCGGTGGGGCGCGTGACGGCCATGGTGGTCACGGAGTCGGCGCGTGGAACGGGCGCCGGTGCGGCGCTGATGGCGGTTGCCGAATCGCGGCTTACGGCCGCGGGGTGTGTGTTGCTGGAAGTAACCAGCAACCGTGCACGCACAGACGCCCACGCGTTCTACGAAGGCCTGGGGTATCAGGCCACCAGCTTTCGATTCGGGAAAGCGTTATGAGCGGGGACCGGCCGAGCGCTCAGCCAGCGCGGGTGACCCGAAACCTGCGGCCTTTCTTGACGCGCATGCCGGACGCCGCATCGTACTTGACGAGATCCATCGTCTCGAGGATCCGTCGGAGCTGCTGAAAGTTTCGGCCGACCATTACCCCGATATCCGCATCCTCGCCACGGGCTCGTCGAGTCTTGGCGCCCGGGCCAAGTTTCGTGACACGTTGGCCGGTCGCAAATCGGACGTATGGCTCACGCCCATGACGCAGGCCGACATGGTGGCGTTCGGACAACCCAATGTAGAACACCGGATGGCGCGTGGCGGACCACCGCCTTTTTTCGTCGCCAAGACGTCGCCGGAGCGCGACTATCAGGAGTGGCTGGACGCATATTGGGCGAAGGACGTGCAGGAGTTGTTTCGCCTTGAAAAGCGCGCCCCGTTTGCGAGACTGTTCGAAATGCTGCTCGTTGATAGCGGCGGCATTTTTGAAGCGACCCGCTTCGCACGCGCGTGCGAGATAAGTCGACAGACGGTGATGAACTATCTTGATGTGCTCGAAGCGACGTTTGTCATGCACGTGGTGCGGCCGTTTGCATCGAATCCGTCTGCCGAGATCGTGGCTGCACCACGCGTGTATGGGTTTGACACGGGATTCGTCGCCTGCCATCGCGGATGGTCGCCTTTGCGTCGAGACGACTACGGGCCGCTCTGGGAACATCTTGTGCTCAACGAACTGCACGCCGCCCGACAGCGTCGGGACGTACAGTACTGGCGCACGAAGACCGGCCACGACGTGGATTTTGTGTTCGCGCCGCGCCGTGCCGTGCCCATGGCCATCGAGTGCAAATGGTCGCAGGATGCCTTCGAGCCCGCAGGAATGCTCGCCTTTCGGCGCAACTATCCTCACGGTGACAACGTGCTGGTGGCGGCCGACGTGAAGCGCGCGAGTCGGCGACGGATTGGCGGGCTCGACGTGCGCGTGGTAGGCTTGGCGCACGTGGCCGGACTGGTCAGTTAGCGTTGGTGGCCCGCCCTCAAATCGCGATCTGATCAACGATTGCGCGGGCGCCGATTGGATCAGGTATTTATTCATACCTAATGCCAGGAGCTTCGATGGCCACGGTGCAGATCAGTGCGCGGATCGACGCGCGGCTCAAGAAAGCGCTGGACGACCTCTGCCGTTCGCGTGGCATTGTGATGAACCATTTCATTCAGGAAGCGTTGCTCGACCGCCTGGAAGAGCTGGACGATGTTGAGGATCTCAAGGCGATTCGCCATGAGCCGACTCGGCCGTTGGCAGAGGTCCTCACCGATTTGCGGCTTGATGGCGCGCCGTAGTCTCGAGATCAGTCGCACGGCGGAGAAGCAGCTCCGTGCTTTACCGGTCGACGCGCAGCGTCGGCTCGCACACGCCATGCTGGCTCTGCCGCGCTTGTGATCATCATCCTGAAAATCGGGCATCGCAAGGACGTCTATCGATGAGTGTCGCGACGTGGCGATCAAAGCGTTTGATAGATTACTAATTGACTATAGTCGTTGACCATAGTACGCTACGTCATGGTCAAGCACACAGTGGAAACGATCGCGATCTCTGAATTCAAGGCCACCTGTCTTGCCGTCCTGGAGCGGGTCCGTCGTACCGGCGCTCCCATTGTCGTGACTCGCCGAGGAAAACCGATCGCCGAGGTCATTCCCCCATCGCTGGCTAGCGTGGGGGAGAGATGGTTGGGAGTGATGCGTGGTACAGCGTCCATCGTCGGCGATCTTGTGTCGCCCGCCAGTGAGAACGACGACTGGGAGGCGCTCCGATCGTGAAGCTGCTGCTCGATACGCATATCTGGCTGTGGGGACTCCTCGAGCCGGAGCGTCTGACGCCCAGGGTGCGCAAGGCACTCCAGGCCCAGGAAAACGAACTCTGGCTTTCGCCGATCAGCGTGTGGGAGGCCGTGGTCTTGGTGGAGCGAGGTCGATTGTCGGTGACGCGTCCGGCCGCTGAGTGGGTCGAGCAGATGGTGCAGGCGCTGCCGCGGCGCGAGGCGCCCCTCACGCACGAGATTGCGCTGGTGAGTCGCCAGATGGTGCTTTCGCATCAGGATCCTGCCGATCGGTTCATTGCGGCGACGGCGCGGGTCATGGGCCTGACGCTGGTCACGGCGGACCAGCGGCTGCTGCACTCGAAGGAGTACGCCGTGCTCGCGAACCGGTAACGGATGCACGTCCTCGAGCAGCCGCCTTTCGCGACGGCCATTCGAACGGCCTTACTTGACCTCTCAAATAGGTCAATCTTGATTGACCAGTCATGGCGACCATTCCGATTCCCGAAGCGAAAGCCAAGCTTGCCGCCCTCGTACGCGAAGTGGCGGTCTCTGGTGTAGGCTACGTCATCAGTGTGAACGGGCATCCCATGGCCGAATTGCGCCCGTTCGTGCCGGTACCGACACCGGGGCGCTTCAAGGACGCCATTCACTTCACCGACGACGCGTTCGCGCCGCTCGCCGACGCAGACGTCGACACCTGGGGAGTGTGACGTCGCTCGATCGGCCACTGCTCCTCGACACCGTCGCATTCATTTTCTGGCACGCTGACAGTCCGCGACTATCTACGCTGGCCAGGGCCGCGATGCTGGAGGCACCACAGCGTGTCGTGTACGTCAGCGCAGCCAGCGCCTTCGAGATCGCTACCAAGGTGCGACTCGGCAAGCTCACCGTCCCACCCGCGATGCTCCATGATTTCGGTTAGTAGTGGAGGCCGATGGTTTTCGATTGCTCGACGTTGACGCGGCCTCGGCGATCCGCGCGGGACAGCTCTCCGGATCTCGTCTCGATCCGTTCGATCGACTGATTGGCGCGCAGGCGCTCGCTCTTGGGGGAGCGGTCGTGACGAATGACGCAGCATTCACTGACCTGGGCGTCGACGTGCTCTGGTAGGGCGGTGGTACGCCGTGCATACCTTCCCATGCGCGTGTACACGCGCCATCGCATCGTGGCTACTGGCCGCAGGTCCACGCACCAGATACCTGTGATCAGTAGCGACGCGAGCCCTTTGGGTAGCCGTCCGACGAAAGCCGTTGAGTACGCGATCCTCGGCGACGGCCCGGACGGCGTATGATTGCGTAGCGGTCGCGGACACGTAGACTCCTGAGCACGAACAACTCCCTTCAGGTTCAGGCCGAATTACTCCATTCCGCATCTCCCTGCGCTCATTACTGGCCTGGCCCACGATCGCGATGCTGCTCGTTGCAAGCGAGCCACGCGCGCAGCCCTCTCCAGCCACTGCGGCACCATGGTATCGCCGCAGTCGCGCGCTCGATCTGACCGGATCCAACCCACGCGACTCCGTTGTGCTCACGGCCACCGGAAATCGCGCCGACCGCCTGGCGATTTGGATGACCTTCTACGTGTCGGATGTCGTCGTGCATCGTCAGCGCAGGACAAGTGAAGATGAACTCTACGACGTCGACTCGCTGCGGACGTCGCCGGCCAAGGTGGCCGCATTCATGCGCACTCGTCTGGATGACGTCCTGACGTCCGTCAAACGGGAACCGATAAACCGCGAGCAGGTGTCGCACATGGGCGACGAGGCGGCGTTGCGCAAGATCGTGCCGCGACCCACGCATCAGGTCATGTTTTCCTTTGCGTTTGAGAGCTCAGTGTTCCTGGCATGGGATTCGGCTCACCGTCGGTTGTTCGTGTTCATGGAGTGCTGCTGAGCTTGCCCAGCGAGCCGCATGAAACCGCAGGGGCGCAGGGGATGCTGTCGATCGTAGTGACTTCGTTGAGGTGCCTGCTGCAACCACACAACGCGCTGCGTCCTCTGCGTCCCCTGCGGTTCAATGTTGCTGTTTCTCAAAAACGCAGGATAAGGAGAATCAATTCAGACGTACTGCGGCACGAACCAGGCGAGTAGCGGGAAGAGCAATCCCAGGTTGATGTGAGTCTTTCTCCGGCAAACGATGCCCAGAAGTATGTCCGCATGTTCAACGCAACCCTAACCAACACACACCATGCAATCCCTTCGACGCCCCCTCGTCCTCAGTGGTCTCGCCATCAGTGCGATGCTGGTCTACCGTTCTGGGACCACCGGCTTCGCCCAACAGCCGCCCACGCGAAACGGACTCGCGTTCGATCAGACGTTGCCCGAGATGGATGGAAAGAAGCTGATCATGAAGGTGGCCGACGTGCGCGTTCCACCCGGTGCAAGATCGACTCCGCACACGCACGGCTGTGCGGTGGTGGTGTACGTGGTTTCCGGCGCTATGCGCATGCAGGTGCGCGGCGGACCGGACAGCGTGTACCGGGCGGGCGGCACCTTCTACGAACGGCCCACCGATGTGCATCAGGTGTCGGACAACGCGAGTGCGACCGACTCGGCGCATTTCACGGCCACGTTCGTGTGCGACCGTGTGGGGCCGTTGTCATCGCCAGCGCCGTAAGTTCGAAGCGGTTGCTCCAGTTCTAGTTCGCCGTTGCCCACGCCAGAAATCGCTCGCTGACGTACCGCGCCAACTGACCGCTGGGTCCGTACGGCACCGCATCAAAGGCGTGTTCGGCCCACGGAATTTCGATGTGCACTACGGTGGTGCCGTTTGCACGGAGTCGACCGGCCAGCAACGTACCGAATCGTGGTTCGACAATGTGGTCTCGGCCGCCATAAATGAGCAACGTTGGCGGCAAGCGTCTGGTGGCCAGTGAGATCGGTGATGCGGCGCGATAGCGATCGAGCATGGCGCTGGGCGGCCCACCGAGAAACTTTTCCTCAATGTCGCGCACCGCGAGTGGGTCGGGCACCGGCGGCTGTCGATAGCCTTCGACGAGATCCACCGGGCCGTAATAGTCGATCACGCCGCGAATGCGTGGAGCGTCTGTGGCATACGCCGCCATCATGGCCAGATGCGCGCCGGCCGAACGTCCGATCAGCACCATGCGCGACGTATCGGCGCTCCATGTCTCAGCGTTACGACCAATCCAGGACAGCGCATTTCGCACGTCGTGTACCTGCGCCGGAAACCGAAACTGTGGCGCATGTCGATAGTCGATGGCGAACACGACATACCCCTGTGTCGCGATGTATTCCGCGAACTCGGCGTTGTTGCCGGGCGCGCCACGCTGCCAGGCGCCGCCGTAGATCTGCACCAGCACCGGGAAGGGGCCCTGGGCACTTGGACGATAGATGTCGACGGTGAGCGTGTCGTCGGCGACAACGGCAAAGCGAAGGCCACGCGTCACGCGAATCGGGGCGGCGAGCGTACGCGGGGCGCGGAACAGATCGCGAATGACGAGCGGTGTCAGCCGCCACGTGCCACCGTGTGACACGGCGAGCTTGTCCATCTGTTCACCGCCGAGCGCGGTGCGCAAAGCCTGATCAGATGAATTCGCGACCTCGCGAAAGCGCACGAATGGGATCGCCGCGAGACCGACAGCGACCAGCGCCAGAACGAACGCGACGCGCGAGTGCCATCGCTTACGCAGGTCGACTGCGGCGACGAGCATCGCGAGGACGCCGAGCACGATAAACCAGGCACTGACTTCGGGCGCTCCCACGCCGAGTGCCAGCAGAGTCTCGTTCGGGGCCGGTACGACGATCCAGGTTGCGAGGAACGCCGCAGGGACCGCGAGGAGCAGCGCGAGCCAGGAGCGAACGGATTGGCGAGATGGCATGTTCAAGAATTGCTGCGGAAACCGAAAGCCGCCAGCACGACACCCGATCGGCCCCGGATGACCTCCGGACTGGCCAGCGTCACGCTTCGTCCCGCCGCTCATGCGCCGCGACGCGCCATGTATTCGATTACATGTATGAATCTTCTGATCTTGTGCTGCGCACTGGCGTGGCCCGCGGCGGAGGCGCCCGTCGTGTCGCCCATCGACCGGCAATCCGACACACCGTCGCAGGTCGCGCAATCGCTGCTGGACGCCGATCGCGCCTTTGCCGCCTCCGGTGCCCGCAGGGACCTGCTGACGGCGTTGTCGGCGATGTTTGCCGACGGCGTGATCATGCCGACACCGCAAGGTGGTTTTGCGAAGGGCAAATCGGCCGTGCGTGCGGCCATTCGCGCAACGCCCGACACCACCGCGCGCGCATCGTGGGTGCCAATCCGTGTGGGCATCAGCGCGGACGGTACGCACGGTTTCACCTTCGGCTACATGACACTGCACAAACCGGACCGTACGCAGGTGTCGCTCAAGTACATGGCATACTGGGTGCGCCAGGCGGGTGTGTGGCGCGTGCTGGCCTACAAGCGCGGGCGATCGGCTGGACCGGCGCCCGACATGCGGCTCATGCCACCAGCGTTGCCGACGACGATGGTGGCGGTTCGGCGCGATGCCTCGTTGATCGCGTCACTGCGACGCGAACTGATGCGTCATGAGGATTCGTTTTCGCAGACGGCGCAGCGCGTTGGCCTTGGGAATGCCTTTGCACGGTTTGGCTCAAGCGACGCGGTCAACATGGGCGGTGCGGCTTCGGCGACGTACGTGGTTGGTGCATCGGCGATCGCGACGCTGGTGGCCCGCGGTGACATGACGACGAGCGCGGTGACGTGGGGCGCCGACACGGCGTTCGTCGCGCCAAGCGGAGACCTGGGTATCACGTTCGGCGTGATTCGCGCGAAGGCTCCGCCGGCGGGACGTGATCCTGATGCCGGGTCGTCGTTCTTCACGATTTGGCGGCGAGCGGACCGCCGCAGTCCGTGGCGGTACGTGGCGGAGTAGTGCGGTGGTGTGGGCTGCGCGATCGCGGAAATATTGAACCGCAGGGGACGCAGGGGACGCAGGGGACTGCGCTTTTTTTCATTTCAAAACGCTTTCCTCTGCGTCCCCCGCGTCCTCCGCGGTTCAATCAGTTTTGGTGGCGCTGCTGGGACGGCAGTCCCTCAAAGCGCACTGCGCAGCTATCATCGGCACGCGATGACACGCTGCGTCCTTGCCCCCGCCAATCACACGTCGGCATCGGGAACCGGACGAAGTGAGGAAGATACTGGCCCCCCTCGTCAACCACGCTGCCAATGGCGATACTTGGCGCGAGGTCCCCTCTCTCCCTTCCTGCCATGACTTACGCCGCTATTACCGGCTGGGGTGCGTGTATGCCCCCAGCGGTGCTGAGCAACGACGACCTGTCCACGTTCCTCGAGACGTCCGACGAGTGGATCATCTCGCGAACCGGCATGCGCGAGCGTCGTGTGTCGCACGTGAGTGCCATTGACCTCTCCACCATCGCCTCGGCCCGCGCACTGGCGTGTGCCGGGCTCGATGCGGCCGACGTGGATCTCATCATCTATGGCGGAGTGAGCAACGACGAACTGGTCCCCAATAGCGCGTCCGGTGTGCAGATCGCGCTCGGGGCCAAACACGCGGCGGCGATCGACCTGAATACCGCCTGCACCAGTTTCTGCTATGGACTTGCCACGGCCACGGCGATGATTCGCACCGGTATGGTGCGCAACGCCATCGTTATCGGAGTGGAGCTGATCAGCCGGTACATGGACTGGAGCAATCGCAATGTGGCCGTGCTGTTTGGTGATGGCGCCGCCGCCGTGGTGCTGCAGGCGAGTGACACCGAAGAAGGGATGATTGGCAGTGTGTTGGGATGCGACGCCGAGGCGCGTCAGAGTTTGCGCGTGCGTGGTTTTGGCTGCACATATTCCGGTCGCAACGTGACCTTTGGTGACACGCTGTGGGATTTTGACGGACAAGTGATTTTCAAGCGCGCGGTTCACGCCATGACCGATGCGTCGAAGCGCGTGATGGAGCAATGCCGCGTGACGGCCGATCAGATTGATCTGGTGGTCCCCCATCAGGCCAATCTGCGCATTATCGAATCGGTGGCAAAGTACGCAGGCGTCCCGATGGACAAGGTGATGGTGACCGTGCAGAAATACGGCAACATGAGCGCTGCCACGGTGCCGGTGGCGCTGGTAGAGGCGCTCGACGAGGGTCGTATCAGGCCCGGGGGTCTGGTGTTGATGCCGGCGTTTGGCGGCGGTCTCACGTACTGTTCGTTGCTGGTGCGTTGGGGTCAGCGCGTCACACCGCTCGGCACCAGCGATCGCGCGCTGCCACCGTGCACGCAAACGGCGCTGGAGATGGTGAACGAGATTCGCCAACATCAGGACCCGCACGGGCGTTCGCTGGCTGGTCTGATGGCGCCGGCGTTCGTGGAAACGATGTTGGAAACGGTATCGGGTTGATTCCTTCACACTTCAAGCATTTTCCTTTTTCGAGACGCTTCATGCTTCTGACTCGCCCGGGTCACTGCCTCTCCTCCGTGCGTGCTATGCTCACGCATGTTGCGGCGTTTACGGCCATCTGCGCGTCGACGGCACTGGCGCAAGCGGCCGATGCACCGTTCTTGCGCGTCCGCGTGGATGAAGCGCGCAATCGCGCGATGCTCGACATTCCGGTCGGACAACTCGACAAGGACTTCCTGCATCAGGTCACGCTTACCACGGGTTTTCCCGCGGGCGGTCTGGATCGGGCACAGGCGGGCCAAAGTGTGGTGGTGCGGCTCGAGCGGCGTGGCAATCGCATTTTGATGGTTCGCGACAACTGGAGCGTGCGCGCGCCCGCGGGCGACGCGGCCAATCAGCGCGCCGCCGCCGAGGCGTTTCCGCGTTCGGTGGTGGCGTCGTTTACGGTGGACAGCGCGCGCGACGGCGTGTACACGGTTGATGCGAGTTCGCTGTTCCTGTCCGACGTGTATGGCGTGACCGAATCGTTGCGCGGTTCGCAGGCGGGCACCTATCGGGTGGATGTGAGTCGAAGTTGGCTGGACACAGCGCGCACGAAGTCGTTCGCGCGGAATGCCGAAGTGCATGCCGTGCTCACGTTCGTGAGCGATGCCCCGGGTGGTGCGGTGCGCCGTGCGGCCCCCGATGCCAAGGCCATGACCTTTGAGGAGCATCACTCGCTGGTTGTGCTTCCGGATGGTCAGTCGTATCGCCCGCGCGAATACGATCCGCGGTATGGCTTTGGCGGCACGCAATTCGCCGATCTGTCGAAAGGGTTCGACGGTGACTACCGTGGCGGCTTCATCAATCGCTGGCGGCTTGTACCGCGCGATCCAGCCGCGTACGCGCGCGGTGAGTTGGTCGATCCCCTCACGCCGATCACGTACTACCTCGATCCGGGCATTCCCGCGCCATATCGCGAGTCGCTGCGCGACGGTGGAAACTGGTGGGCGAAGGTGTTCGAAGCGGCCGGTTTTCGGAATGCGTTTCGGGTGCTCGATTTGCCCACCGGTGCCGATCCGATGGATGCGCGCTACAACATGCTGATGTGGATCCATCGGTCGGGGCCTGGCCCGTCGGTGGGGCCGAGCTACAGCGATCCGCGCACCGGCGAGATCGTCCGCGCGGTGGTACGCATGGACGCCTGGCGTTCGCTGATTGACTACAACATCTGGGCGGGCACAGTGCCGGCGTTTGGCGCGAATGGTCCGAATGTCGACGCCGAGACCTTCGCCATGTCGCGGAGACGTCAGCATGCGGCGCACGAGATTGGCCATACGATTGGTCTGCAGCACAACTATATCGCCTCGTCGCAGGGGCGCGCGTCGGTGATGGATTATCCATTCCCGATCATCACGGCCAACGCCGATGGTTCGCTGGATTTGCGTGACGCGTGGCGGAAAGGACCGGGTGCCTGGGATTCACTGGCGATTCGACTGGGGTACACGTGGTATCCCAACGCGGCGGCCGAAAAGGCGGGGTTGGCGGCGATCATGAAGGACGGGCTTTCACGCAACGTGCGATTCATCAACGACACGTATGCGGGGTCCAACGGCTCCATTCCGGAGGTCACGCGTTGGGACGAAGGTACCACGATGTTTGACGCAGTCACGCGTTCAACGCGGGTACGGCGCATTTTGATTGACAAGTTCGACGAACGGGCCATCAAACCTGGCGAACCGATGGCGATGCTCAACATGCGGTTCACGCACGTGTACCTGCATCATCGGTATTCGCTTGAGGGATTGGCGAAGTACGTGGGCGGCATGGATTTCACGTTCACCTTGCGTGGCGATGGGCAGGTACCCACACGCGTGTTGCCGGCGGCCGATCAACGAAAGGCGTTGAGTATGTCGCTCGATGCGCTCAGGCCGTCCGAACTCACCGTTCCTGAGCGAGTGATCGCCATGATTCCGCCGGCGCCGCCGGGATTCAACACCGACATGACATGGATTGACGGGAGTGGCGGCACGGCGTTCGATCAGGTCACACTGGCCGGCGGTTTGGCCAACGAGGTGATTGGCTATCTGCTCAACCGTGAGCGTGCCGCGCGACTGGTGCTGTTTCAGGCGCGTGATGCGAACGCGCTGGGCCTCGATGAAGTGCTGTCCACCATCGTGCGTCGGACGTGGGGTGCGGCAGCGCCGGGCTCGTCGGCAGAACGCGCGGTGCTGCGCGCGTCGCAGCGCGCGACACTGGACGTGATGCTTGATCTGGCCGGTGACAAGCAGGCGCTGCCGGATGTTCGCGCGCAAACGGTAGCGCAAGTGCATCAACTTGAGCAACGTCTCGCGGCAGCGCCGGGCACCGATGCGGCCGCCCGCGCCCATGTGGCGGCGGCCCGACGTGATATCGCGCGATTCATGGCCGGCGAAGACACACCGGAGTCGCGTCCGCGGTATCCGGTAATCACGCTCCCGTGGCCGTGAGGTAGTTCCTGTGCAAACGCCGTTTCGACTGATCGCGCGCGCGCTGATGCTGGCGGGTGCCTTGCTGCTGAATCCGTGCATGTTTCGCGCGGCGCGCGCCCAAGGCAGCGCTCCGCAGGTGGAACGGCCAGTTGCGTTCGACGCGGCGGGCCGCGTTACGGTACTCAGTCCCACGGTGGCGTCGCGCTGGAAGTTGATGCCACCGGAATGGCCGCTTGGCAGCGATTGGCGAGAAGCGCGGATGTACGCGACCGAGAGTGGCGCAGCGGTGCTGGTGGTGCAGCGGATCGATGGTGCCGTTGCGCGTTATCCGTATGCGGCCGATGATCTCTTGCAATTGCGACGCGTGATCGACGCGGCGGTGCTGGCGCAGGGCACCGTTGGTGATGGCGCGCGTGGTACCACTGGGCTGGAGTTGTCCGAGCCAGCGGGCAACGTGTTCGTGCGCAACCAAACCGTGCTGGGACTCTTCGCCTATGGTCCGGCAACGGCGGCGATTCTCAGTGACAACGGTGCTGCGGCGGGCGGTGGGTATCTGCTCGCGGCAGGGTCGTCATTCTTTGTGGCTGCACGCATGGTGCGCAACAAGTCGGTGTCGCGCGCGCAGACGATTCTGGCGTTTCACGGCGGCACGCGAGGGGGTCTCGCCGGTGCGGCGGTTGCCGCTATCGCCGGCGCCAACGGTGGCGTTGGATACGGTGCGCCGATTCTTGCTGGCGCGTTGGGCGGCACGATTGCCGGCTTTCACGGCGCGAAAGGCATGAGTGACGGTGAAGCCGCGTCATCGGGATTTGTGGCGGATTTAAGTGCTGCGACGACATTCAGCTTGGCTGGCGCGTTGGGTGCATTTGACGACGACACCGCTTATCACGGTGATGACGCGCGACCGCGTGCCAAGCTGGCGCTGGGCGGCGCGATTGTGGCCGGGCTGGCAGGGTATTGGGTGGGACCGCGATACGCGCGTCGTTCTGCGTACAACGTGACAGCCGGCGACATCGATATGGTGTTCACCAGCGCGGCGCTTGGCGCGCTCGCCGTCAACGCGGCCATCGGTGACGGCACCGGACGACGCACCGGCTTCGCAGTGAGCACGGCGGGCATGCTGGCTGGCGCGGCAATAGCCGACCGCATGTTGGTGCGTAGCGCTGATCGCACGTCGGCCGATGGCACACTGGCGCAACTCGGTGCGGTGGCCGGCATGTTGATGGGTGGTGGCATTGCGCTGATCGCCGAGTCCCATCGTCAACCGTCGGTAGCGCTGGTCGCTGCCGGCGGTGCACTGGGATTGGTATTGGCCGATCGCCTGCTGGGTCCAGCGCCGGATGCCGGACCGAAACGGGGCGTGCTGCCAAGCGGTGCCGCGGGTGGCCCCAACGGCTCGTCGCGTTGGTCACTGTCGATCGTGCCCGCCGCGACGGCGATCGCGCTGGGAATGCGCGGGTCGCGCATCAGTCACGGTGCCCGGGTGCCTTTCACCAAGCCAGCATCAATCACCACGGTCCCTGTGCTGCGCATTGCGTTCTGATTCGGGGGTCCTCCTCCTCATGGATCCCCACTCCGCTTCCCCAGACAATTGAACCGCGAAGTACGCAAAGTTCGCAAAGGTGATTCATACAAATCTTTGGCGAACTTCGCGGTTCATTCTCTTTTGGGCGTGAAAAAAGGCAACCTTCTGCGGTTCCCGAGCGAACCCTGTGGGCTGTTCAATGCCAACTATTTACCGCAGGGTACGCAGGGTACGCAGGGTACGCAGAGGACGGAATAGGAGTGAGACATCATCAAACGTATCGTGTGTCCGCGCGGTGCTCCGCCATAACCGCGACGCGATCCCCTGCGTACCCTGCGTCCTCTGCGGTATGACTTCTGTATTCAGGCTCTTCGGGATTCCGTGCGGGTGATTTTGCGGGTTTGTAAAGCCTGGGGGCGTGCACGTATTGATCGATGGTGGGTCGACATGACCCGGACATCGGCCGAGACATCCAGCCCGCATTGTGCGGCGTAGCTGGGATGTTGCACTTGGCGCCTTGCTCATTCCGACCGGGCGCCCACTCACCCGATTCCCGGATTCCCGCATGTTTCGCCCATCCACTGGCCAGCACAGGTGGCGCATGTTTGCGCTCGTCGCGGCAGGCATTGTCAGCGTCGGTGTCACAACCCAGCGCGTCCTCGCATCCGATCACCAGGACACGCCCGAAGTTGAGCTCAATCCACGCATGGACATCAATGATGTGTATGCATTTCCCGGGTCAACAGCCGATCGCATTGCGTTCGTCATGACCACGTCCAGCCCCATTGCGGGGCAGAGCGCGTCGTTCGATCCCAACCTGTTGTACCAGATCAAGGTGGACAACACCGCCGATGCCGTTGAGGACCTCGTTTTTCAGGTCACCTTCGACGAAGGCACCGGTGCCAACCAGAAATACACGATACGGGGTCCGGTTGCTCCGAGCATGACGGGAACCAAGGCGACGTTGGTGACCACCGGCAACGTGGTTACCGGAAACGTTGGCAGCATTGGCGGCTCCACTACCGGCGTTCAGGGATTTGCCGGTCTTCGCGCCGATCCGTTCGTGATCGATCTCGAGCAGTTCTTCAACATCATCCCCGATCGTCGCCCGTCCACCGGTCCGCTCTCGGGTCCGCCAACGCAAACGGCAACACAGTTCCGCAGCCCCGGCGTCGATTTCGTTCGACCGTTCAACACACTCGCCATCGCGATTGAGTTGCCCAAGTCCATGTTGGTTTCCAGCACCGACGCCAGCGCCAAGTTCGGCGTCTGGGGCACGATCAGCCGCTGATGCGCTCTCACCAACTCTCATCTCATTCCGGATTTCTTTCTATGCGCTTTCCCTCCTTTGTGCGAATGGCCGGTGTTGCATTGGCCACCGCGCTCACGATCCCACTGCTCACTGCCTGCTCGGACGACGACAAAGGCGGCGGTGTTACCGGTCCGACCACCACGCGTGTGTACTCCCAGGCGGAGCGACTGGGCAACCCGCTGGTAAGCGAAGTGTTCTTCATGAAGCGCGATCACGGCCTGCATAACAACACCGCACCGGCAACCGACGTGGCGAACGGCTTTGGCGACAAGATCAAGGCGTTCACCAACGCCTTCAATCGCGGCGCCACGATCGGCAACACGCTGGCAGCTGTGCTCGTGCCGGATATGCTGCTGGTGTATCCGAACCGCGCGGGCAACACGGCTGGCTGGCTCAGCTGGGCCCTTGCCAACGGCTACGGTGGTCGCAAGCTGAGTGATGACGTGGTCGATGCGGGCCTCACCGCCATCTTTGGCAACCTCCTCGATCCGAGTGCGGCCGTTCTTCCCGGACTGACGTCGGACAATATCAGCACCAGTGTTCGCAGCTACCCGACCACGTTTCCGTATCTCGAGTCGGCACGATGAACACGAACCACCCGTCCCGTGACGCGGGATCAATCGAAGCACTGCGTCGGCGTCGAGGGGTCCGCTGGTCGATTGGTTCGGTTGTCGCCGTGCTCGTGGTGACGGGTGGTTTCTGGTGGCGCGCGTCGCAGCCCGTGCAGTTCGACGCGTCGCTGAGTGGTGTGTCCGAGCCAGGATTTGCGGAGTTGGGCCAGCGTGACGAGCAAATTCGCGTGTGGCACATCGCCCTCGACGCCGATACCGGCAGCGCGCTCGTACTCGGTCAGTTGGCTGCGCTGCACATGCAGCGGGCCCGTGAGGGTGGTGGCTGGCAGGACTACCTCACGGCCGAGTCGTTCGCGCGGCACTCGTTGGCGCGTCGCACCAATCGCAATGGCGCGTCGGCGGTGACACTGGTGAATACGTTGCTTGCCCAGCACCGATTCACCGAGGCGCGTGACATCGCCGTCGCCTTGGTCCAACGCGAATCGGACATTCCGGAGTATCGCGCGCAGTTGGGCGAAGTGGCGATGGAAGTGGGCGACGATGCCCTGGCCAGTGCGATGTTTCGTTCAGTGTGGGAGCAGCGTACCCAACTGTCCATGGCGCCGCGTGTCGCCCGCTGGCTGGAGCTCACCAATCACGTACGCGAGGCACGACAACTGCTGCAGATCGCCCGTGATGAAGCACTCGGCCGACGCAACGTGGCCAGCGAAACGAAGGCCTGGTTCCAACTCCGCGTTGGAGACCTCGAACTGCGTGCAGGAAACCTGCGACGGGCCGAGCAGGCCTATCGCGTCGGGCTGCGCATTGAGCCAGGTGATCCGCGACTGTTCTCGGCGATGGCGCGTTTGGCAACCGCGCATGACAACCCGCAGCAGGCGATTGCGTGGGGAGAGCGGGCCATTGGGTTGCAGCTCGATCCCGCCACACTGGGTCTGGTGGGAGATGCGTATGCGTTGGTGGGTGATCACGCCAAGGCCACAGAGTATTTTCGTACGCTGGAGGTCACGGTGTCCACGCAACCGGGGGCATATCATCGCGCCTGGAGTCTGTACTTGCTCGACCACGACCTGCAGGTTGCTACGGTGCTGGCGAAAGCGACCGCAGAGCTGCATGATCGGCGTGACGTGTATGGCTACGATCTCATGGCGTGGGCGCTGCACAAGGCCGGACGCCACCAGGAGGCGGCTGTGATGATGCAACGCGCGCTGCGTTTCGAAACACCGGATCCTCTGCTCGTTCGACACGCGCAGACCATCGCGGCGTCGATTGCGCCGTCGCGCGTCGCGTCGAGGTAACTACGCATGTCCGAACTCTGGGCGTTCATGCAGCTGGGCTTTACCCATATTGTGTCGTGGGAGGCCGCCGACCATGTGCTGTTTCTGCTGGTACTCGCCGCGATCTATCGCGGCCGCGACTGGCGCGCCGCACTGTGGGTGATCAGCGCATTCACCGTGGGACACTCCATCACGCTGGCCCTTGCTGTCACGAACGTATTGGTGTTGCCGAGTGCCATCGTGGAGTTTCTGATCCCGGTGACGATTGTTGCGACAGGGATTGAAAACCTCGTGCTGCGCGACCGGGCGGCGGCGGGACCGCACGCGCGACACCGCCCGGTGTTCGCTGGTGTGTTCGGACTCGTTCACGGCGCGGGGTTTGCCGGCTATCTGCAAAGCCTGTTCATCGATCAGATCACCGTGCCGCTCTTCGGATTCAACATCGGAATCGAAGTGGGGCAAATCGTGGTACTGGTCATGGCGGCCGCACTCTTCTGGCTGCTCGATGCGTTGTTGCGTGCCATGCCTTCGCCGTCGTGGGCACGAGACGCCTATCAGACTCGTCTGATGGTCGTGTCGGGCGTTGTGGTATTGGTGGCAAGTGGGTGGGCCGTGGAGCGGTTGCCGCGATGAGCCGCGTTCGCGCGATCGGCGCTCTGTTGTTGCTGTCGTGCCTGGCATCGTCGTCGGCCGCGGCGCATCCCATTCACACCACGCTGACATCGATTTCGGCCGTGCGTGGTGAGATCACAATTTCCGTGCGCACCTTCGCCGACGACTTCTCGGCGTCGGTTGCCGTGCTGGCCGGTAAGCAGCCGCCCAGCGATTGGTCAGTGAATGACATCGATGTCGCCCGCTATCTGTCCACCCACTTGCAGGTTTTCGACGCGAGCGGAAAGGCGTTGCGATTGCGATCGTGCGGGGTGCGCCGGGAGCGCGAGTTGTATTGGCTGTGCGTGCGCGTGGAAGGTGCGACCGACCTGCGAGGATTGCGCGCGGAAAACAGCCTACTGACTGAGCGGCACGCCGATCAGGTGAACATTGTGCAGGTGAACGCCGGCGGTGTTCGGAAAACCCTGCTGTTCACGAAAAACACCGCTGCGCTGGCATTGACGGGTTGATGGCAGGCCGTGCGCGGTCCCGATGTCCCTCCATCGAGATGCTTCCAGCGCCTGACGTTCTCACGGGGTACGTTCTTGCTTCGGTGTCACAGTGTTTTGAAATAGCGCCGCTTTGGGTCTTGCGGTCCGGTGCCAATCTCGCGCACCAGCCCGTGGTCCACGAGTCGCGCGAGCCGAGTGCGTGTAGCGCGCGGCGTGAGTCCAATAGCCTCTGCGATCTGGCTCGTGGATCGACCATCCGCGTCCGTCAGGGCATCGATGATCGCCCTGTCGGTCGCTTCAAGCGAGAGCTCGACAATGCGTTTAGTGAAGATTGTCACGCGGAACCTGAGAGCCACTTCCTCGAACTGCGGGGTCGCCAAGCCCGCTTCGCGGCAGGCAGCCATAATGCGCTGGACGCCGCTCCCCCATTGCTCGATAAGTCCGAGTTCGTGGAACACGCGGCCGATGACGCGGTTACGGAGTTTTGAGACGCCGCGCGTGAGGTCCTCGACTGTGAGGCCAAAGGGCAGCAGGCCCGGGTTCTCGATCTCGATTCGATCGTCGAAAATGGCAATGCGGATCGGCGCGCCGCGTTGGGAGTAGTCTGTGTGCGCCACGGCGTTGATCACCGCTTCCCGGATTGCCACCGGTGGGACGTTCCAGCGCTCTTTGCGCCGAACGGGTCCGATCTCGGCGCCGTGGTGCGCATGCTTTTCTACGAATGCGATTGCTTCGCTTATGGCGGTGATGGGGAGGGAGCGGAGCTCGACGTGGTCGAGGATCGTGCTCTTGTCCACCCCATTGAAGCGCCCGGCCTGAATCCACGCGTCGGGAAACACCCGCTCTCGTTCGTTACCGAACAGTAACAGGCCGCCGTTCGTGGGCACCTGGCGCCCTTGATAGTCAGTAGTGAGCCGAAGTGTTGCCAAGTCGCGACGATGCAGAGTGCGAACTGGCGCGAACGACTCGGAAGCCACTCGGAAGTCGAGGGCTTCTGAGTCGACGTCGAGCATTGGCTGCTCGTCGAAACTCTCCCCGCGAATCAGGCGCCGGAGTTCCTGAATAAGCTCAGCGTCCGCGCGGCGGTTGGTCGAGCCAATCCGCACGTAGGTGCCGCGGTCCGCGCCTTCCTTCGCGAGATGGTGTGGGCGCGTCTGGCTTGGATGTACCTGAACCGCTACCACGTGCAAGTGTCGCCAGGGTAGGATCTCGATATCGGGGACCAGACGCGGCGAAATCGAATCACTGATCAGGCTGGCCAAGCGCTCCTCCAGTTGGAGGGGCTCGGCGACGCCTCGGACGTGTCGCGTGCGATCCTCGACGCCGACCAGAAGCGTGCCGCCGGCTGTGTTGGCGAAGGCGACGATGGACTTGAGTGCGCCCTCCGGCGAGGAGAGGTCGCGCTTGAACTCGAGTGTCTTGCTCTCGGGGTGTTTGAGGAGGTCGAGGAGATCCATGTACTAAGAAGTGTGCTACGAAGCAGCTGCGTGTGTCAAGCTTCCGAGTAGATGTCTACATCGCGACCGCACGCTCAGCCTTTGTTTTTACCGCGTCGATAAAGCGACGCGCATCGGATTCCGTGAAAACGGCGTTCTGGCTGGATTTACTGTTCATGTTCACTTTGCTGCTGTTGTTCTTGATCTCGAAACGAATGTGCCCGTTTTCAAAGCGCAGATTCTGCACGTCGGTGGCCGGCACACGCACCACGAATCCCATGGCGCCGGTGACAACCTTGGAGACCGACTTGGTGATCATGTCGCCGAGACCGCTCTTGTCACCACTCGAATCAACGTCTTTGGTGATTTCGGCACCCACCGAATTCCGCAGGCTGTCCGACAGATGCATGCGCACCGTGTCACCGATCAACGACAACACCAGCACGCCGTCGGTGCTGACAATGCGCACGTCTCCTTTTCTCAGCACGGGGTCGCGTGCGGAATCGCTTCCGAACGCGATCTTGATGGATCCCGCGCCGTCGTCGCTGGAGGTATCCGCCTTGGTGGTGCAACCCAGCAGCAGCACCACAATCGTGAGTGTGAAAAGCGAATCGTGAGAACGTGACGGAAGGCGCATTGAGTGTCTCGGCGAAAGACTAAAACGCGAGTCCGAAGGAAATCGGAATGAACTGCGCCTTTGTGTAGCCGAAGATTCCCGCGTTGTACGACGCGGTCCCGAGGCGTGCCTCCACGAACCCTTCGGCGGGACCCAAATGGAAGCGCAACCCGGCACCGGCGTTCATGGTGAGCTTAGTCGCGCTCTGGCTGGCGTTATCGAGGTTGAGCACGCCCACGCCGCCCAGCACGTAAAGCCCGGCGACAAGTGGCACCTCAATGTTGCCGAGCGCTCCCAGAAACTGGGTGGTCTGGGTTGAATCGCCGGGCGTATAGCCGACGGGGCGGAGCAGGGTGTTGACGCTCGGTAGCTGCTGCTTGAGCCGAGTGAGCGTCAGTTCCGGACGCAGCGTGAGTGGAATGCCGGCGAAGCTCAGAAGGAGTGACGCGTCGGCGTGAATACCGGTGTCGTGAAAGTCCTTGAGGTCACCCTGCGGGAGGGTAAGTCCACCGCTTACCACGAACCGAATGGGCCTCGTGGATGCGCGTTGCTGGGAGAGTGCAGTGCGGCCATGAACGGCGACGATGGCCAGCGACATTGCGAGCGAAACGAAAAGCCTGTAGCGACGCATGGAACGTCCTGGGAAGGAGGGAGCGACCGGACGACGATGCACCCTCACCACAAATAGGGCAAGACGAGTTCTGGCGTCGACGATCGCAGCCGCCGGATGATGCGTCCGTTCGTGGTCATCAACAAAAACGCCCACCGGTACACGGTGAGCGAAGCGGGCTTCAACGACTGGGCGACGGGGGCGACGAGACTGCTGAGGGCGGCGTAAGGGTTCGGGCTCCATCCTGCACGAGCGCGTCGCGAACGATCCAGACCGTGATGGCGGCGAGTACCATGGGGATGGTGGCGAGCATCACGATGGACAATCGCGAGTGCCTTGGTTGTAGCGGTGAATGCACAGCGGCCCCTCCGTTCAGGAGAATTCGATCACGGCGATCAGGTCGTGCATGGTCGTACACGCGCGAGCGCAGTATAGTTGCAACACGTGAATCGCAGCAAGGGCATGATCCCAGGCGAGACGACAGGGATTCGTCACGGTCGAGGTCGGCTTGTGCATTGCCGAACGGGAGCGCAGAATCGCCGCATGCGACTTCCCAAGGGAATCAGCGCCTCTCTGGCGCGGCGAGTGAATCCAAGCCGACCAGCATTTTCATGACACGCACCGTTCGCGCGGCGGTCATGCCAGCGCCG
>JANMRE010000593.1:0-6858 GCA_031370885.1 Gemmatimonadaceae bacterium | reverse complement strand
CAACTTCCAGAGCCCGCTGTTGTCGCCGGAAAATATCAAATCGCCAGCTGCACTCCACGCCTCTCCGCCAGGCTGCGGGCCTAGCGAATCGATCAGCGTAGTCGCCGGCCCGCCGCGAACGGCGATCTTCCGAAGCATTCCGCTGGCGACAAATGCAAGCCACTCGCCATTTGGCGAGAACTCCGCGCCATCAGTCGCTCCCTCGGTCCCAGCAATCAGCGAAAGGGTATTGGTGGTCAGGTCGCGCACCATCAGCCGCGATACGCCGACGCTGTCGGTAACGCTCTGCACGATCAGACGACCGTCGGACGAGATGCCGATGGTCGGACGATCGGAACCCAGTCGTCCCATTGTCGTGGCGAATCGGATTGGCGTTGGCGCCGCCACGCGCGCTGTCCGTCCGCGAATAGCCCATCCAGCAGTTGCGGCGAGTGCCGCCACCGCGATGAGAATGACCGCCGCAGGTACGGCGCGAGAACGAACGGAACCCCTCGCTCCCGATGCGCCAGTCGCGGTGGTGAAGTGCGCGTCGGCAAGCGCCGCCACGAATGCCGCAGCGCTCTCAAAGCGATCGGCGGGAAGCTTCTCCAGCGCCTTCGATACCGCGGCCGCGACATTCGGTGGCACCGACTTGCGAAGCACCGTGACGTTCTGCGGCTGCTCGGTGATGATCTTCATGATGATCTGCTGCGCACTCGCCCCCGTATGCGGCGGGTTGCCGGTGAGCATCTCGTAGAGCACGGAGCCGATCGAGTACACGTCTGAGCGCGCCGTGATTTCCTTCTCGGCGGTCGCTTGTTCCGGCGACATGTAGTGCGGTGTGCCGAGACTCAGTCCCGTCTCGGTCATGCGGCCACCGGCTGCTGCTGACACCGCGAGCGCGATCCCGAAGTCGGCCACCATCGGCCGCCCGTCATGCAGCAGGATGTTTTCGGGTTTGATGTCGCGGTGGATTACGCCGTGCGTATGTGCGTAGTGCAACGCGCTCGCCACATCGCTCGCGATGCGCACCGCTTCATCCACGCCGAGTTGCGTCTCGCGATCCAGCTTGCTGCGCAACGTTTCGCCGTCGATGAACGGCATCACGTAATACAGAAATCCGTCCGCTTCGCCGCTGTCGAACAGCGGCAGAATGTGCGGATGCTGCAGCGCCGCCGTAGTTGTGATTTCCTGCACGAAGCGCTCGGCGCCGAGCACGGCGGCGAGTTCGGGCTTGAGCACCTTCACGGCCACGCGACGCTTGTGCTTCACGTCCTCGGCGAGGTATACCGTGGCCATGCCGCCCTGCCCGAGCTCGCGCAGGACGCGGTATCGACCTTCGAGTGCGACGGAGAGTGCAGCGATCGGGTCGGCCATTGCACCACGAATCTGTATGGCGAGACGACGCAGGGCCAGCTATGGTGCATGGTGCACGCGCTTCGGTACCAAAACCCGCCTGACGCTTGGGTTCAGTCTGCAGCCGAATCAAAAAATGCCAGCGCAGCGAGCCCACAATAGCTCGGCTGTCAACTGCAACCCTTTGTTAGCCGCCGCGGCCTGGCATGATGGTGGGAATCACCTGTCGCCGATGCCGCCGATACACTCGGAAGTCACTATCCATGGTCACTATCGTGGTCTGCACGTCGAGTTCGGACATCCGCACCAGGCAGGCATCCGCGAGCGACATGGGCACCGTAGCGAATTTGCGCATCAACCCGCGGACCGTGTCGATCTCGGCGTGCAGTTGGAAATCGATGCTGACCACGTCGTTCGCGAGTAACTCAAAAAGCGCATCCTGCCCGCCCGCCAGACGGCCCAACAGAAAGCATGCCTCCGAGACCACCGCCTCGCACGTAAAAATCGGCGGTTCCACCGTGTCGAGCACCTGTCGAATCCACGCATGGTGCTGGTCGCGCCGATTGAGCAGGGCCACAAAGGGGCCGGTGTCGACAACGACCCGCGTCACTTCCCGTAGCCAGCCAAATGTTTCGGATTCGTCGAGAGATCGGTTGGGCCATCGAGCGGCCCCACCAGCGCATCGACAGCCGCCGTTACCGAGCGGCGCCCGCCGGTCGCGAGGCCCTCCAGCGCCTCGCGTACGAGCGCAGAACGACTCGACTTACGGCGCCGCGCTAAATCGCTCAACGCGTCGTCCAGGTGTTCGGGAAGCTTGAACGACACCGTGCGCATCGGATTCGCCATGGTAATACCTCCTGACCAGAAAGGTAATACTGCCCTTCAATCCGTCAAGTCAGGTTCGTCACGCGATAAGTGCGGCTAACTCCCGATCGCTTTCGTCCTGCCTCGATCCCGCCGAGGAGCAGGCGCTGGCAGATGAAGGACTCGGCGAATCGCTGCCCTACGCTACCGGATATCGAACACGTAGGAATGCAGGTCTTGTATCAGCGTTTCCTGCTCCGCCATGCGAAACGCCAAGAGGTCACCCGGCGTGCCCTAGGCTGGTGCGGTGCGGGACCACAGCTTCGTAAGTGGCCCGCACCACGTTCTCGACTTGTTGCGCACGCCAGGACTACCGCGTGCAACTCTCTTTAGATAGTCACGAAGGAGGGCGTCGGTTCCCACCGCTTACATGCGAAGCGCCAGCTAGTCTATCTGAAGCGCCATGAATACGGAAACGATCCTATTGTCGTTCTCCTCGCCACTGCCGCTGAGATAATAGTAGGAGCAGCAGCCACTGGTCGTTGTAACCGTCAGTCCGTACGGCAGTTGTCCATTATTAATACCTGAAACACCTGAAACACGCGTACCGAAGTCGTCCTCGCCGTTGAGCCCCCCGTCCATTTCCACCACGCGTAGCCAGTATCCATGTTGAGAAGATGGCGCGCCACAACCGGCATAGATAGTCGACGCGGCAATCCCTGGACTGATCGGGATACTGAGGCCTGACACAGGTGGATTTTTGGGAAGATTCGCCGTGCCCACGCCTAGAGTGCAACTCGAACCATAGTTCCAGTATCCAACGCCACAGTGGGGCTGTTGCCATGGACAGTTCCTTGCCCAGTAAGGCTGCACATCGTAGCCGAAGGAACGAAGTTCCATTTCCCAAGTCACCGCCAAATGAATTGCGTCGCCTGTTGACGCCTTTTCGTCGGTGTATACCGGATATCTCGGCTCGGCAGGATGCAGGATTATCAGTGGACGGCCGCCTCGTACGGTGGCGGCACTGACGGCATGAAGACCACCCACAACATCAAACGCTTCGACCTCATCGGCCGACTGATTGAAAGTTGCCGCGACCATGATTCGAACGGGTTGCGTCAGGCCAACGAACTCAATCGTCTCATGAAGGTCCGACGGGCGGCGCTCAACCCGGCTGGGGGAGCAGTCGATCCGGAACGGTGCGCCGATGGCGACCATCGAGGAGCCACTCGTTCCCATTAGCATGTATCACCGCTACGCGGTGGAGTCGGCGTCGTCCATGTTGGGCGGCCAGGACTTCACCTACGCCATTCGCGGCGACGGCCGAACGCCCATGAAATGGGAATCGGCGGTGAATCAGCGGAAGGCGCTTGATGCACTGGCGGCCACGCTCAAGCCGTCCGAGCTGGTGGTGCCCACGAAACTGCTCGGTCTCATCCCTCCGCGTCCACCAAGATTCGGCCTGCATCGGGAGCTGTTCCCGCGCACCACCGGCGACGGTTTCGATCCCATCGCGCCAGGCGCGATTGCCTCGGATGTCACCATTGGGTTTGCGCTGGGTCTCGATCGCGCGTCGTTGCACAGCACGCGGTCGAACTTGCCGGGCCTTGAGGAAGTGATCGACAAGTTCACGAGAGCCACGTTCGACGCGCCAACAGCGAATACGTACGAAGCCGAGGTCCGTCGGGCCGCCGAGCGGTCACCGGTGAATCGGGTGGTATGGCTCGCGGTCGGGTCAAGCAACAAGCAAGTGCGCGCGGTGGCGTCGTACCGGTTGCAGAAGCTTGCCGCGCGTCTCAGGAGCGAAGTGGGCAGGTCAGAAGCGGATGCCTGCATCGCGCGCTCCTGATTGCTGACATCAAGCGCTATCTCGAACACCCCAGCGAAATCGCCACGATTGTCGCCGCTGCCGCTGTACCGCCGGGCGCGCCGATTGGCGACATGGGCGAAGACTGGCTGGCGCCGCCACGCTGGTGGTAGGCGCGATGCTCATGGGCTGACAACGGGCTTGGCGGAGATCCGGCTTTGTTTGGCGGCGACCGCCATATACCGAGCCTTGTCCTTGGCGCTCAGCTTCTCCAGCGCGTAACGAAACATCGTGCGTGGCATGGTCGCCGCATGCTCGTCAAGAAATGCCTGCAGTGCCGCGTTGTCCACCCGCTGTCCCATTTCCCGGAGCATCCACCCCACGGCCTTGTGAATGAGATCGTCCTTGTCGTGCACGAGCGCCTTGGCGACGAACAACGTGGGCTCTGATTCACCTTGGGACAGGTGATGAAAGGTGGAGATGGCGGCCACGCGGCGGTCCCACCGGCGCTTGGACTTGACAAGCTTTTTGAGCAAAGGCAGGGGATTGTCCGCCGTGAACGCTCCCACGATGTACGGCGCGGAACTATCGACCAGGTCCCAGTTGTTGACGTGTGCGAGGTTGGCGAGGTAGCCGTCAAACACCGCCCGTTGCTGCGCCGCGTCGCCCTTCTTGTAGAGGTGCACCAGCAGGAACAACGACGTGAGGCGCACCTCATGCCAGGGGCTCTTGAGCAGACTGAGCGCCTGAGGTACGGAGATGTCCCTGAACTGGCGAGCCACCGCGCGTTGCTGCGGGACGCTGATGCCCAGCATCTGGTCGCCCTGCGCATATTCGCCGGGGCCCGTCTTGAAATAGCGTTGCATTTGGGCGGCGCGCTCCGTGTTCGCGAGCGTATGCAGCGCGGCGGCAACATCCTTGGCGGTGCCCATGGCCTGAACGTACAGTGAGACAGCACGAACGCCAACGCCGTTTCCCTTTCGGGGATCTACTCCGGCATCTTGCGGGTATCGAGATCGATTCTTCGGCCGCCCCCGACACCCATATCGTCCCTTCATGCTTCAGTTCCTCACGGTATTGCTGCTGTCGGGTGTGCCGGAACGGATCGCGCCTGCCGACAGCCTTGGCGAACTGCGCGGTCGCGTCACCGATGCCTCCACGGCAGCGCCAGTCGTTGCCGCGACAATTCGCATTCAAGGAACGCGTCTGGGGGCGATCGCCGATGACAGTGGACGCTACGTGATCGACAACGTCGCGAGCGGAACACGAACGGTCATCATCCAGCGCGTGGGCTACACCACCGAGACGCGCACCGTCGTGGTACGCGCGGGTGCGGTCACCACGCTCGATCTTGTGTTGTCGGCATCGGTCTCTACCTTGTCAACCGTGCGGGTTGCTGCCAGCGTCGTGGAGCGCGAGCAATTTCGACTGTCGCCCAATCCCGGCGTGGTGTCGGTCAGCCGCGAGACCTTCAAACGCATTCCGGTGATTGGCGAGCCTGACGTACTTCGAGTGGTGCAGCTGCTGCCAGGCGTTGTCGCCACCAATGACTTCACGGCTGGATATAATGTGCGCGGTGGCGAGAGCGATCAGAATCTGGTGCTGCTCGATGGTTTCCCCATTTACAATCCGTTCCATCTGGGCGGTCTGTTCGGCACGTTCATTGACGAGACGGTGGGCGAGTTCGAGCTGATCCCGGGAGGTTTCCCGGCCCGATATGGCACGAGGCTCTCGAGCGTGTTGAGCGTGGTGCCGCGTGCCGAAGATCGCGCAGGCGTGCACGGAAGCGTGAATGTCTCGCTGTTGGCCAGCAGTCTTTCCGGTGGTGGCACGGTACGCGGCAGTACGTCGTGGAATGCGGCCGTTCGCAGAACCTATGCCGACCGTTTTGTGTCGGTACTCTCCGACAAGCAGTTGCCGTACTGGTTCACCGACGTGCAAACCCACGTGCGCCACCGTTTCGCGAATGCGGCCACCCTCTCCTTCACCGGCTACGTGGGTGAAGATGTCCTGGCGGCATCGCTGGCCAGCTTTGGTGACACCACGCAGGCCGGCGGCGGGGCACTGCGATTCGACTGGGGAAACACACTGGTTGGCGTGGCCTACACCCAACCTCTGGGTCGCCGTTGGCTCAGCGATTCCACCCGCATCATGCAGCGGGTTTCGCAAACAGGCTTCGCAACCTCGCTGGACCTGGGTTCTGGCTCCCTGAGTTTGCGCAATCGGTTGGGTGAGTCGCGCGCGTGGGGCGAGCTGTCGCGATGGCGCGGCCGCCACGAGACGTTGCTGGGCTACGAATGGTCAAGCTACAACATCCGCTACGATGTCAACTCGGCTGCTCTGCCCGGCGATAATCTGTACCGCCTTCGCCAACGCCCATCGGCTACATCGCTGTACTTCGATCACACCGTGCGCGCGGGGTCCATCAACGCGCGCGCGGGATTGCGCGCGGAAACCGTAACGGGAACCGGATGGACGGGGCTGTCACCTCGCGTCTCGGTCAAATGGTTCGCGAACAAAGACCTTGCCTTTACTGTAGCAGGCGGTGCGACTTCACAATGGTCTTTGGCCCTGCGTAACGAACAGGCGCCCGTGCGCGTGTTCGATTTCTGGCTGTCCAGCGACCGCGCCACACCCGTAGCGCGGGCGTGGCAGGAAATCGCTGGTGTGGAGCGTTGGTTTGGACCCTCACGCTTCGTTCGCGTGGAAGGATGGCACAAGTCGTACAGCAGACTGCCGTCTTCCAACTTGTTCAATGACCCCGACGTGCAGGGCGACGAGTTCATTGTGACTACGGGTCGCTCGTATGGAGCGGACGTGCTGCTGCGACAACTGGAGAGCGAGCGCCTGTCCGGATGGCTTTCCTACTCGTTCGGGGTGAGTACCCGCGACGGACCTGACGGACGCTTCGC
>JANMRE010000574.1:0-3143 GCA_031370885.1 Gemmatimonadaceae bacterium | reverse complement strand
AACGACCATGAGCGCATTGAGCCTACGGCTGCCTGAATCTCTGCATCGTCAAGTGCGGGAGCTGGCGGAGCGCGAGGACGTGTCGATCAACCAGTTCATCGCGATGGCGGTGGCGGAGAAGATGTCCGCCCTACTCACGGTCGAGTACCTCGAGGCCCGCGCGCGGCGCGGGAGTCGGACGCACCTTCGAGCCATCCTGCGACGTGTGCCGGATCTGCCGGCAGTTCCCGGCGACGAATGGCTCGTCCCAAAAGCGTCCGCGACCAATCGCACGCAACCCCGAAAAAACAAGAAGTGATGATCGCTCAGCTCTCGCGGCGGCCAACAAAACGTTGCAGTTGGCAAGCGAGCGAAGGAGTGCTCGCTGCGCTCGCTTATTTCATTCGCTTGCAGCTGAACGTTGGTCGTTGGACGGCGCACCGGCATCGTCGCATGGCTATTGACGTGGCATACGTACAATTGTACCGTTAAGACATGGCGTGCGTCATCGACAGCTCCGCGATCATCGCGGTGCTTCTCAGCGAACCCGAACGCGCCATGCTCGTGCGCATTACCCGGGGCACCGAACTCGTGGCGCCAGCGTCGGTGCACTGGGAGATCGGCAACGCCCTGAGTGCGGGCCTCAAGCGAAGGCGCCTCACATTGGCGCAAGGCCAGCGCGCGCTCACGGCCTACGCGGCCATCCCCATTCGGTTTGTCGATGTGGATCTCGCGCTGTCGTTGGAACTGGCTGCCGAACACGGGATATATGCCTACGACGCCTACCTGCTCACCTGTGCCTTGCAGCAGCGGGCGCCGCTCCTCACCTTGGATGCAGGGCTGGTGCGTACCGCGAACACGCTTGGCATTGACCTCGTCCTTCCTGCCTCATGAAAGAATTCACCTATTCGGAAGCGCGGCAGCAGCTTGCCGCCTTGCTCGATCGGGCGCGTCGGGACGGCGCCGTGCGCATTCGACGGCGCGATGGCCAGGTCTTCGTGTTGCGCCCGGAGCAGTCAAAGGGTTCGCCGCTCGATGTGCCTGGGTTGACGCTCGGGCTCTCACGGGACGAGATCGTCGACCTGGTGCAGGAGGGACGACGCCCCGCGTAGACCAACGCCATCGGATGTACGACGCGTGAGCAAAGATGATGTCATCACAACCGAGATTCGCGCCGCGCGTGAAGGGATCTTTGCGCGGGCTGGATACGATCTCGGGGAACTCGGTCGGCAGCTGCGAGCCCGACAGGTCGCCGCAGGTCGAGAGGGCGTCACGCTGCCACCGAAACCGCCGGAGAGTGACAGTCACGCGGCGTAGCTCCGCGCAGTGGCGTCCAACACGCGCCGCCGAACAACGCGTTGCAACTGACAAGCGAGTTTCGGAATGCTCGCTTCGCTCGCGTGGTTGCATTCGCTTGCAGTTGAACGCTATCCGTTAGACTGCTACGCGTCGGTTGACAGACCAGTAGCGAGGTTCATAGGTGCACATGAGTTACCGCCGTGCGTGCGTCCTTTCATTGCTTTTCTGCGGGATCTTGCCGCCCGACGAAGTCAGGGCACAATCGAGACCCGAAGGGGTGGGACGCGTTTGGGCCGAAGTCAGTCTTGGTGGAGCACAGCAATCGCAGGGATGCCGTGCCTGTGTGCGACACGATCCGATTGGCGGGCTCTCCGTCAGCGGTTCGATCGGTTCCGGCTTCTCCCACGGGTTGGGGGCGGCGGTGCTCTTTCGCGCTTTTGAGGAAATCAATTTCGATTTTACCCAGGGGAGCCGCTACGCTGTGGGGCTCGCGCAGTACACACCGGCTCGCATGACGTTCGTCACGCTGAACGCTGGTGCGGGCTTCGGCACCCACCACGGCGACCCCGCGCCGTATGCCAACAGTGGCCGCGGAGCGGTGCTCGCCGTCGGCCTAGCGGCTCGCATGACGGCAGGTGGAGATGTCGCCGTGAGCGTGAGTAGCGACGTCTTGCAAAGTGTGAGTGGGGTCCGCGAGTCAGCGGCCGGGCAAGCGGCATCGCAGTATCACCCGCGTCTCGTGACCGTGGGAGTCGGTCTCAGTCTCGCAAGCCCACGACCGCACTAGTCGGCGTCCATTGTGCAAGCGGTCCAACCTCGCTGGACTGGCCAGGACTTACCTTGCGCCCTGAGCGTGGAGTCGATCCTGATACTCGAGATCGTCGGCTTCGACGGAGTGGCAGTAATCGAGCAACCAGGGCGGTAACGTCGCAGGATTGCCGCGAGCGCATAACTTTCTGCGATGCCCTCCACCCTTTCAGACGCTCGCCGCCCTGTCGCACTCTTGGCTTCGGGCCGTCTTTGGACTACATCGCGCGACCGGATTGTATACGAGCGGGGGCGATAACCACGTGTTCACCGTTTCCCTGCGACGTGCCCTGCTGCCCCTGTTGATCGCGGCGATTGCGCTGATGCCTTCAGACCTGTTGGCTCACGGCGTGGCCGCTGGCGACAAGGGATACATCCAGGAGGTCTCAGGAGTGCTCCTGATTCCCTTTGCCTACCTTGGCGCCAAACACATGGTCACCGGATACGATCACCTGCTGTTCCTGTTTGGCGTGATCTTTTTCCTGTATCGGCTCAAGGACATCGGCCTGTACGTGACGCTTTTTGCCGTGGGGCATTCGATCACGCTGTTGGCCGGTGTGCTGGGCGGCGTCAGTGTGAGCGCCTATCTGATCGATGCCATCATCGGCCTCTCGGTGGTCTACAAGGCGATGGACAACCTGGGCGCCTTCCAGCGCTGGTTTGGCTTTCAGCCAAGCGCGAAGGCGGCGACCTTTTTCTTTGGCCTCTGTCATGGTTTCGGTTTAGCAACCAAGATTCTCGATTTCGAACTCTCGCCCGACGGACTCGTGTCCAACCTCATCGCCTTCAATGTGGGGGTCGAGATGGGACAACTTCTGGCGCTGAGTGCCATTCTCATCGCCATGGGCTACTGGCGGCGTACGGCCAGCTTCGGTCGCCATGCGTACACCGCCAACGTTGCCCTCATGTCTGCAGGGTTTGTTCTCGCTGGCTACCAACTGGTCGGCTACTTCGTCGTCGCTTCCTGAGAGTTTATCGATGACCAGTCCAACGGACTTAAGTGCCGCTCCAGTGTCGAAACGAACACTGCTTCGGTCAACCATGCTTGCCTTGGTCGT
>JANMRE010000532.1:0-4460 GCA_031370885.1 Gemmatimonadaceae bacterium | reverse complement strand
GCCGGCAAACCGGCGCCACACCAAGGACACGTCCAGCACCATTCACGTGGAGGCCACGGGTCGATTTTTTGAGCGCGCAACCGACGGCACGGAGGTTGAACTCGGCGCGGTGCTGCTGTTTGCACCCGATCAGAAACTGGTGCTCAATTGGTATCCGGGAACAGGTCCGCAGCACCCCACTCGCGTTGAAGTGACCTTCGATGTTGTCGACGAGGGCACACGCGTGACCGTCGAACACGGACCAGGCCCTGCGGGTCTGGACGTCTACGGGCGAAACGCGCACCGGTACGACGAGTCCTGGACCATGGTGCTCACCTCCCTCGCTGCCCACGTCGGCGCACTGGTTGACTAATGGTAACACACACGTTACCGTAGCCGTATGAGAGCCGTCGCGACACGGATCGCCATTTCCGCCCAGCCGGAGATCATCTGGCAGGTGCTCACCAACGCAACCGGTTATCCCGACTGGAACACCACGGTGAGTCGGGTTGACGGAAAGATCGCAGCCGGTGAGCAGATCACCATTCGACGAATTTGCCGCCTGTCTCAACGCACGTTCTGAACGGAGCTGACGATGGCCACGAAGTCCACTGCAGCGAGCGGCACGGCGGCGTCACCGTGGAATCTGCAAACGCCGCCGGGCAGCGCGGAATTCCAGGCGTGGCGTGATGAGTCGCTCGATCCCCCATCGCTGGTCGTGCAAGTCGGCACAACGCAATTGCGCTATCAACTGCGTTGCATCGAAGATCTGCATGCCATGCTCAAGGCGCACGGCGACTGGATGCCGCTGGGCAGCGCGGATGAGCAGAAACCGGCTGCGGCGGGCACGGTTGAAGCGTGGGGCCGTGCTGAGAGCAACCCGGTGAAAGGCTGGTACGGCATCAAGAAAGGGCTACGCGGGCGGTTCGGCATGTATGTGCCGCCCGTTCTCGAACTGTTGGGGTTGGCCGAGTTGGAGCACAACGCGAAGAACAACCGCATGCGCGCAAAGTAGACAACCGTGAAGACAACCTTGGTGCGATACACAACGCACGCGGATCGCGCTGGCGAGAACGAGGCACTCATTCACTCGGTGTTTGACGAACTGCGCCGCGTTGCACCAACCGGTTTCCGCTATGGTGCGTTCAAACAGGCCGACGGCGCCAGCTTTGTGCACTTCGCCATGATGGACAACGCGGACGGCAGCAATCCGTTGGTTCAGCTGGAGTCGTTCAAGCGCTTTCAATCGGGCCTCCATGAGCGGTGCGTGGAACCACCGGTTGTCACGCATCTGGCCACGCTGGTCGATGCGTACGGCATGGCCCCCGCAGCCGAAACGCCCGTCGATTGAAATCGCGTACGCAGTAATTGCTGGTGCAGTTAACCCCGACAACCAACCACTGCTAACCCATTGCCTGAAGCTGCTCGCCGGGTAATGCATCTGGTCGCGACCAACCCAGCACGACAACCGCTAACGGCAGTCCCCTCGCGGCCCACCCGATCGCGAGATCTCGCTACTCCGCCACCGCCGGCTGGGCGGCATCGATCGGCAAACCCAACTCCGCGGCCAGTGCACGTCGACCGAGTTCAATCCGTTCGCGTGCCTTCTGCTTGAGCACGGCGATATCTCTGAGCGTCAAGCCGGTCGTTTCGATGGGCTCGAGCAGCTGAGCGATTGCCCGCGCCGGCAGAAATCGAAAGGTGCCCTTGGCCATCGCGTTCCGCGTGCCGGTGACCGCGATCGGAAGAATCGGTGCGCCCGCCTCGATGGCCAACCGGAAGGCGCCATCCTTGAAAGGCAGCATCTCCCAGCTTCTGGAGCGCGTTCCCTCGGGGAAGATCATGATGGAGACTTTCTTGCCAAGTCGATCGCGACACTGATTGATGGCATCGATGGCCGATTCGCGCTTGCCGCGAATGAGTTTGATGTCACCTGCCATCTGCATCATCCAACCCATGAACGGAATCTTGAACATCGTGTCTTTGCTGAGCCACTTCATTTCCCACGGAAAGCAGCTGAGCAAAAACACGTCGGCGTACGACTCGTGATTGGCAATCACCACGTACGGACGGCGCGCATCGCGCAACGAGCCGCGTGTGGTGAAGCGCCACAGCGGGTTGAGTCGCAACGCCACCACCGCGACCAGACGAAACGCGCGACCGGCCGCGTAGCGCCCCTTGTCGAACGGTGCCGTGCAGGCAAAAACCAGCGCCACCAGCGGCGTGCCGACGATCACCGTGACGACCGTCGCTGTCCACGCCCAGGCGTTGAGCACCCAGCCCATCACCCTTCAGTCGGAACCGGGTCGATGAAACCAAACTCCTTATGCGACGAATCGCAGAACGGCTTTACCTTGGAGTGACCGCAACGACAGAGGGACATGGGCTTGCCCTCAGCGGCACGTGGCGGAATGACATTGCCCTCGTGATCCAACAACCGGACGTTGGGCACGTCTTCGGCGGAAATACCGAGGGAACCGTTCTTGCGAACCGTGATCGTGATGCTCATACGAACTCTCAGGAGTTGGAAGAAGGCGTCGGCGCGGGATTCCCCGCGAGTTCAGTGGCGTGACGTTTGAGGCGCTGAATCATGGCATTCAGTCCACTTTCACGGGCACCCAGACCGATGTCCTGCATAAGCAGTCGGACGACGTCCGGCGGCAAGGACAAGGTAACCGACGGGGACTGATCGTTCACCGTCGCAAACACGATGGCGAGCACGGCGGCAACCGTGGGCGACTGCCGGGCGTTCACGTCGGCATAGAAATGCAGGGTGCCATCGTGGCGTCGCTCGGGGAACAGGTCAACCCGGGTTTGGCACTCGGGTACGGTGAAGTTCGTGCGATCGAGCACGGCGAACCGTTCGGGGAGGGGCTCGAGCTTCCGCGACCAGCCGAGCAGCGCTTGCATCTTGTCTTCGCGATCGAGCATCCGGAACTGACGGAGCGTGCGGGCGAGGACCGGTGGCAACGGATCGGAGAGGGCGTCGGACATGACGGAAGTGAATCGGAGCGATCGCGACGGGTCAAGCGTTGCCGACGCGGGGATGGATCAGGTGGCTCTTGCCCAATTGACGCCGCCGCAGCGCATACAGAGCTTGATCCACATGAACAACCAGCGTTTTCGCTTTGGTGTGCTGCTGCTTCTGCCCCTGGCGGCGGTCGGCGCCTGCCGCAGTCGCGCCGTCGTGCCGGAAACGGCCGTGGGCACACTTGAAATGGTGGAAATCGACGTGGGGCCACTCCAACCGGCGCGCGCCGTTCGCGTGCTGGTGCACGAGGGCGACGCGGTGCATCCAGGCGACACGCTGGCGGTCTTTGTGACGCCAACCCTCGCCGCATCGGAGGCGCAGGCGGCGGCGCGACTCGACGCCGCCCGCGACGCCTCGCGCGAGATGGAGCGCGGTTCGCGCCCGGCGGAGATCGCGCGCGCGGAATCAGAAGTGCGTATCGCAGAGGCCGATGCAGAACGTGCCGCCGCCGATCTGGCGCGATTGAGTCCCCTGGCCGCGCGTGGTGATATCAGCACAGCGCAATTGGATGCCGTCCAGGCGCAGGCGCGTACTTCGGCTGGTCGTCGGGACGCAGCGCGCGAAGCGCTGCGCCTGATTCGCGAAGGGCCGCGTGTGGAGCGAAAGTCTGCGGCGGCAGCGGAGGTGCGCGGAGCGGCGGCCGCGGCGGCGGCCATTCGCGCCACCGCCAACGATCTGGTACTCATCGCGTTGGTGGAGGCCGTGGTCACCAGTCGGAACGCCGAACCCGGTGAGGTGCTTTCCGCCGGACAGAGCGCCATCACGCTGGGTCAGCCGGCACGCCCATGGGCGCGCATTTATGTGTCGCAATTCGTGATTCCGCGATTGCATGTGGGTGACACACTGGTGGTACAACTGGATGGCGATACCACGAACTATCGCGGCCGTATTGCGGCGATCGCCAGCCGGGCTGAGTTCACGCCGCGCGTGGCGCTCACGGAGCAAGAGCGCGCCGATCTGTTGTTTGGTGTGAAAATCGAGTTCCGCGAACGCACCGATCGATTGCGCGCCGGACTCCCGATTACCGTGCAGTTGCCGCGCGTTGCGAACAGCAGCCCCGCACCCTGACGCGTGGCGGCTCCGGCGGTTGTACGCACGCGTGCGTTGCGAAAGGTGTTTGGCTCGCTGGTCGCGGTGCATGGACTCGATCTGGAGATCCATCGCGGCGAGGTGTTCGGCTTGCTGGGCCCGAATGGTTCGGGCAAAACCACAACCATTCGCATGTTGTGTGGGCTGGTGGTGCCGACCAGTGGCACAGCGGACGTGGCAGGATTCGATGTTACCCACGAAGCCGAACGGGTGCGCACACGCATTGGCTACATGTCGCAGCGCTACGGCTTGTACGACGACCTCACGGTGTCGGAGAATCTCCGTTTCTACTCGGCAGTGTATGGTGTGCTGGGCGCAGACCGCGACCAGCGGCTGGCGGAGCACGCACAGGATGCGGGCC
>JANMRE010000495.1:0-1199 GCA_031370885.1 Gemmatimonadaceae bacterium | reverse complement strand
GCAAGCCCTCGGCATCGCCGCTGTCGAGCAGCGGCAAGATGTGCGGATGTTGCAGGCGCGCCGTCGTGCGAATCTCTGAGAGAAACCGCTCGCCGCCGAGAGCCGCGCCGAGATCCGGATGCAGCACTTAGATCGCGACGTCTCGATCGTGCTTGAGGTCGTGCGCGAGGTACACGGTGGCCATACCGCCCGCGCCGAGTTCACGGTCGAGACGGTAGCGGTCGGCGAGGGCCGCAGTAAGTCGGTCGAGTACACTGCTCATCGCGGAGCCGCGCTCGCGATATCGGTCTCCGAGAAATCCGCTCCTTTGTAGAGCAGCGGCAGTCCGCGCACCTTCGCCAGCGCATAGCCAAACACGTCGCCGAAGTTGAGTGCGGCGGGATGCCCACTTCCCTTGCCGAAAGCCACGAACGCCGCGTAGGCCGCGTCCATTTCCGCGATCCCCGGTTGAATCAACTCGAACATCGGCAAGCGCAGCAGATCGTCCACGAGCACGACGGCACGCTCGCCACGTCTCTCGTGGACCACCATGCGCGACTCCACCACCGAGACCGTGCTCACCAGCACGCGCTGCGCGCGTCGGATCACATCGATGAACGCCTCGCGTTCCGGCTCCGCGAACACGATCGCAATGATGGCGGACGTGTCGGCGACGATCACGTCGGCAGTCCGCGCTCGTCCCATTGCAGCGGATCAAATGCGTCCGGACGGTCGGCGATGCGGTCGAGCTGAGCGAGCAACGCCTCGAAGCGCTCGGACTGGTTCTCGGCGCCTGCGGATGCACTCATGAGCTGATCCAACGCGCGCTCCACCACCGCGGTCTTACTGAGGCCGAGCCGTTTCGCCATCAGTTCAACCTTCCTGACGACGACGGGGTTGGCGATTTGCAGCGCCATGGTCACTCCGGTATTGATATGTACATAATCAATATACAGATCGTGCCGATGACGACCAGTGCCGTCCGGCTTCGTTGCCCCTCATCGCACCGCCTTCGCCCACTCGGCGCGCAGCGCGCCGAGCCACCCGTAGGCCACCACCAGACTCTGCCCCGTCTGCGTGGGGCGCATGAGCAGCAACCGTCCGTCGGGCATCACATCATAGCTGGCATGGCCGCGCTCCAGCGGCAGATCGAAGCCGCCGCGGACCACCGTATCGCGGGCCGTCACGCGGGGCCCGGAGGCGGCGCTCGATCCCCCGGC
>JANMRE010000482.1:0-33015 GCA_031370885.1 Gemmatimonadaceae bacterium | reverse complement strand
GATACCAAGACGTTCGTCGCTCGCTGCCACCCGCGCAAGGCCCCGTGTCACTTCATGATACGCCTTCGTTAACCGGTCCCCGTCTCACGTTAGGTCGGTCAACATAACGCGCACCGCCGTCGTCACCGTCGAGCCATCCTGGCCGCCGCGAGGAGTGCGTCCCAGTTATCTGGCGGGTTGCCATTTCCCAGCATTCGGGCGAACACGGCGTACGGGTCCGTGCGACTCCCAATCGTACGGAGGGTCTGCGCGTCGTTCACCCACGCGTAGATGATGATCCGCGCTGCCGAGTGATAGCGGTAGAAAAGCCGATATCGTCCATTGCCCGTCTTGCCGCGAAACCAATGCGTTCGGTCGCGTCCAAGGGTTGTGCCTTGGCGATACGCCGGGTTGCCCGGATCGCGGGGGATCTTGTCGAAAGCGAGATCGATGAGATGACCCAGGAGCCTGGTATTGGGACCAACCTGATCCGAACCGCGCCCCGATGCTCTTGGTTTGGTTTCGGCCTCGGCGGCCGCGGTGAGTCGATTGACTTGATCGAGAAAGAGGGGATGGGCGAGAATTGTCCATCCGTGAGCGACCACGGCGTCGGGCGCAGACGTCGCGCGTTTTTTCTTGTCAGACACGCGACAACAACAATATCAAAGCAGGATCGCGCCGGTCGTCTCAGCGTCGTGATCAATCGTCACGCGCGCAGCCGTTGCTCGTGCCCGTTCGAGCAACGCCGCCGGAAAGAGCGCCAGGCGCTCGGGGTGATGGACGAGGTCCCGCTCGAGAAAGCTCAGAAACGCCTGCGCGACGACGTCCTCGTGCTGATCGAACGTCTCGGCATTGACGAGGCGGACCGTGTTACCGTCGATCACGTAGCCGAGTCGTCCACCAGCATCGACGGCCAGCACCTCTTTCACGGCTTTTGGTAGCGTCGTCTGCGACCGTTCGGTGAGCTTGCTGGTCAGCAGTCCTTTCATCGTTTCTCCGCTCATCGATTCTGACAGTAATGCATATGCATTATATCTAGCAGATCGTCATCGGTAATGCAAATGCATTGCTATGGTTTTGAGAGGCGTCAGCGCAGAGTGGCGAGGGTGGTGGCCAGACGCGCGGCGAACGATCGGTAGATTAACGGCATGACCACGACGATCCTGCAATCCGTGCTCCGGTGCCCCGCCTGTGGTCACGAGGAGCAACTCGACATGCCGACCAACGCGTGCACGTTCTTCCACGAGTGCGCAAGCTGTCATACGCTGCTCAGGCCAAAGGCCGGCGACTGCTGCGTGTTTTGTTCCTACGGGTCGGTTCCCTGCCCACCCATCCAGGCAGGCGTCACCGACTGTTGCGGCACACCAACAACCCAACCACCAGCCACGGCGTGACCGCGCAAAGCCGCGGAAAACGGTGCGCGCGCCCGGTGCCGTTCGTATCGCTGACCTGGCGTCGGAGCGCTACGCGCCCGAAGAGCCGGAGCACAGCGCGGCGAAATGCCTCGGTCAACCGTGCGGGTTCCGGAAATTCTGACCACCTCGTTTCCGGAAATTCTGGCCACCTTGAGTTAACGGGGTCGGAACAGCCACTACTCACGTCGTGGTCTTACGTTCTCTTCCGCCATCGCTCGTGTGCACGATCCTTCGCGGCGACGCGATCAAAATACGTCGGCAGATCGATAGTCAGACTCGAGCCCTCGCGTGGTGTCCAGGTGAGCGTCTCGCGAAACAGCGCGGGCGTGAGCTGCGTGGGCCGCCAACGCTCAACCACGCGCGCATCGAGGTCGACGATCCAGTATTCGTCGACGCCGTTGTCGAGGTAAAGTTCACGCTTGGTGATGCGGTCGGTACGCAACGAACTCGGCGACAGGACTTCGGCTGCAAGCAGGAGATACGTTCGCGTCGGCCAATCAATCGCCCTTTCGTCCTCGGTCTCGTATGCCGGCACGACGTACACGTCGGGTTGGACGACATTGTCCGGTGGTATGGGGACGTCGGATGGCGACATCGTGACTACACCGATGGGCTCTCCCTCGAGGAACGCGTTGAGCAGTCGGCACAGCTCGAAGCATGCGAACTGATGCGCATCGCGCGGTGCGGGCGTCACGAGTAACTCGCCGTCGATGAGCTCGTAGCGCGGCCACGGTTGATCTTCGCGAATGAGTTCGCGCACGGCGTCCGCCGTCCAGCGGCGTTGGATCGCAGGCATAGCCATACAGTGCTCGGCGGGAGACGGAGTTGGCAAGAGGACATAGCACAACCTGTCTCGCTCGCCCGCCATTTCCGTCACCGAATTCACGCGTACGGCGGCAGTTCGTTGCAGAAACAGTGCCTCACGGCGCTCTGGACTTCGCACCCACTGCTTTACGCAATGTGGCGATTTGACGGCGGTGGAGCGAGGCCGAACAGTCCGAATAGTTCTTTGGCGGTAAGCGCATGTCTGAGATCAAGCGACACACCATCAACCAGCTCGTCGAACAGAATCTGCTTGTCCTTGAGAACGGCGGCGATTCGCTCTTCGATCGTTCCTTCGAGTGTGTACGTGTACACATGAACTGGCACCGTCTGTCCGAGACGATGCGTTCTGTCTTCGGCCTGCCGTTCCACTGCGGGATTCCACCACCGATCGAAGTGAAAGACATACGATGCGTCTTGCAGATTCAGCCCCAGTCCGCCAGCGCGAAGCGAAAGAACGAGCACCTTGTGCCTGGTCTCGCCTCGAAACCGCCGCAGGACACTCTCGCGCTCCCAGGAATCCAGGTCGCCGGTGTACAGCAACGGCTGGAAACTGCTCAGCGCCAGAGCGATGGCGCGAGCGCCATACTTCTTGTCGGTGAACTGGGAGAATACGAGCGCACGGTGCCCTTCCGAATCGAGCGTCTGCATTCGCTCATGAACATCATCCAGCTTGGCGGAGCGCCCGGTGCTCGGGCAGAAATTGCAGATCTGCTTCAGCCTTACGATGAGCTCCAGCACGTTCTCGATTCGCACGGACGGTCCTGCCTCACGCAGTTGGATGACACCATCACGCTCTGCCCGCTCGTAGCTCGCGCGCTGCTCGCCATCAAGCAGCAGCGCGATGTTGCTGACGGATTTCGGCGGAAGCTCGGGCAGCACGTCTACCTTGCGGCGACGTAGCTGAACCTGTGCATGGCGTCGCATGAGTGCCGGCCCGGGTGAGAGCCGCATTGCTTCGGCGCCATCGGCGGCCGGTGCAACCGCTTCCAGCACTGAGGCCAGATCATCAACGCTGTTTTCGAGCGGCGTGCCGGTGAGTGCCCATGTGCGTCGGCGGCGAAGCTGCTTGCACTTTCTGCTCACCTCGGCGTCGCGGTTCTTGATCTTCTGCGCTTCGTCGAGCACGAGGAGATCCCAAACCCGCCGCCGAGGAACCGAGTCGGGATTGTCGGTGGAGTCGGAACGCAAGGTCTCGTAGCTTGTCAGGTACACTTCGGCCGGCGCAGCCCATTGCCAGCTTCGCTCTGACGCGGGCCCACGAATCGTAGAGACCTGCAACTCCGGCGCCCACTTGCGCAACTCCTTTCGCCACTGACTGACCAGGCTCGCCGGAACGACGACAAGCGACGCATGGACGCGCCGCTGCATCACGAGAATCCGAAGTGCGGCAATCGCCTGGATGGTCTTTCCCAGACCCATGTCATCCGCAAGCAGAAGCGCATCACGCGTAAGCAGCTCCTGAATTCCGGTAACCTGATACTCGAAGAAGGTGCCCGGCCACTCGAACATCGGCGGCGCTGGAGCCAGAGCGTTCGCCGGAACTCGAAGTATCCGTGCCAGGCGATCGGCGAGTGACAACGCGGTTCGGGCCAGAGTTGCACCGGAAGGGACTGGCTCACGTGCGATTGCCGAATGCTGCGAGAACGCGCCTGTCGTATAGCTGCGCTCGTGTGGCAGCGCGGCCGTCGGAGTGACGGTGCCGCCACTCATGTCGGCGAGTGCGGTCTGCTCTACGCGTAGGTTGATTGTCAGCGACAGTCGCGGCGCGATCGGCAGAGAGCGAGTGTCAGCCGCGTTCACCGGGCGGCGACCGGTCCGTACACCTCGCGCAGTCCGCGAGACGCTCGTCTGAACGGTTCGATAACCAGGCCCCGGCTCGTCAACTCATGCAGCAGTCGCACAACGCTGGAATCGTCTGCTGGCCGATCCGCAACCCAGAACAAGTCCGCTGCGGGAGACGGCAACGGTTGGTCCGAACCTTCGTTCGCGTTGAACGGTCCAGCTCCGACGGCCGGTGCCACCAGACCCACAGGCAAGGAGAGCTGAACATCCCTCGAGAACAGCTCGCGCTCCACGTCCTCCGCGAGACACAGCAGCAGGCGAGGAACTTTCGGACACATCGACAGCAGGGAGACGGCGAGTTTCCTGGCGGCAAATCGCCGAGCGTCGCTCGGCTGCCAGAGCACATCGTGGGGAACATCGACACGACCGTACGTGAATTCGATCGGCTCCCCGCGCGCGTTGATGAGGAGCAATGCACCCAGGTACGTTGGCCAACCAGCGTTCTGATCGATCTTGAAGAAGCCGGCCTCGCCCAGCTCGTCCACTCCATCGGCTTCGCGAAACGGGATCGGCATCGGTTACTCTACGCCACCTGTCGCATCCTCCTCCGACGCCACTTCCAGATTGCGGTCTTCTTCGTAATCAGGCTTGAGCTCGTTGGCCTCGAGCTCTACGGCGTACGCTGGATCGAGACGGCGCAGATCCCACTCGGTGATCCACCCTTTGACGTATTGCCGCATTCGCGTGCTGGCCAGACGCTCTACGGACCGCACCGACGGAGGCTCCCAATCGTACGCCTGAGAATGGATAAGGCGAACGCTTTCATAAGTCTGGTCGATCGCCGCCGAGTCAGGAGGTTGCAGGGTCGCGCCTTCTCCCCGGATAATTCGCATGCCTCGCTCGGCCTGACTCGCCAACAGGAGATCGCTGTCGGATCCCTTTGCTCTCAGTCGATTGGGGACCTTTGCCTCATCGTCCTTGTCATCCAGCACCGCCGCGCGAAAATCGTCCGTGATCGCCAGTACCGCCGTGAGTCCGGCGAATCGCGATCCCTCCATCTGGCCCATCCACCGCGCGAGTTCCGCATACGATTTCGCGCGCTGCATGATCGAGTAACGCGCGATGAGTTCGACCTCGTCGATCAGAAGCACCCAGCCTGAATAACCGGCAGCACGGATCATCCGGGACGTGAAACTGAACCGTTGGAGCGAGAGATCCCGGATACTGATCGGGTCAATCCGATACGTCACTGGCTCGCGACACGCCTTGAGATACTTCTTGATCTCGCCAACGCCAACCTGATCACCCGACCAGAAGCGAATGATGCGGTTGCTGATCTCCGGATCGTTCTGCATGCGCTGGTACAGGAACAACATTGCCGGGAAACGAGGATTCAGCCCTTCTGCCGGATCGCTCACCCAGGTCTGAAGCTCGGCGTAGGCATCGCTGCGGAAGTCCAACTGCATGGCGATTTCCGTGATCGCGGCACCGCGTTTTCCCGGCACCACCGCGGCCTCGACGGCGGCGCGAAACATCTTCGCCGGGTCATGAAGCGGCGTCTCCTTGCTGATGACGATCTTGCTGCAGATGAAGTTCTGCTCGATCGCGAGATGCTGGAGGTACTCGAAGAGATGTGACTTGCCCGACCCGAACCCTCCTTGCACCAGCATTCCATTCGCGATCGGTGTCTCCGGCCCGCTCCGGGACACAACCTCGAGCTGGATCCGGAACCGCGCTTCTATTTCGGCCTGCGCGCATCCGAGCGCTACCACCGCATCCCGATTCGGGACACCAGAGCGAAGCGCCTCGATGGCTCGGCGCTGCGCGACCCTCGCATCACCAGTCATCGCGTGCCATCCGCTGCAGGCTGGCGCTCCGAAGGAGCAACTTCGGGGTGCGGTGACAAACGCACCAACGAGGCGAGCGGGTTCTGGCGGCGGCGATCGTGCACGTCGTCCGAAACGCGCAACCGTAGCGCATCGTAGCGGTTAAGGCCGCGACGATCATCGTCGATGAACTCGGGGCCGGCGAGTACGATGATCATGCCGCCCTCGAGCTCGTCCGCCCCGTCGATGTATTGCCGGAGTACTTCGTACGCGTCCATCGCGGCGGCTGTGCTGTAGTAGATGCCATCGCCACTGTCTTTCGGTCGCTTTGTTATCGCGTAGCGTGAGATGTCCAGCGTCAGCACGAGTCCCGTGCGGCCATTCACGCGGAGCCAGTGCGCAAGCGAGAACAACATGTGTCGCGCGTTGTGTCGCGCCACCTTCTGGAAGATCAACGCCTCCTTCACCGTCGAAATGAGACGAAGCTCGCCTCGCAACCACTCCTTGATGGCATTGGAAAGGAACGAGCTGACACCCTCTGGATCGAGTTGCGCCAGACAGAGCCGGATCATGGCGATGCGAAACTCCTGACTCATCTGGTAGTCACGAAAGATCGCCTGCTCCAACCATCTCTTGAGTTCATTCCGGAGAAACATCTCCTCCCGCCCGTTGAGTTCCGCGATTCGCCCCAACTGGAACGCCGTACGATCATCCGGCAGGCGGTAGCTATTCTCCTCCAGGACGCGCCGCACGAATGCATATGCCAACGCGTCCCAGTCTACCTGTCGAGCGATCTCGTGGAACAGATGGTCAATCATGTGGATCTTCGTTCGTGCCGCATCCACGGAGACGCACAGATATCCTTCCGTGCTGGCCACCCGGCATAGCTCGGAACGCAGCGCGTCGCGGCTCTCCGGTTCGCTCATGACCGCGAACTTTACTGCGGCGCCTCCCTGTCTGACAAAATCGCGGAGGTACTCGCCGCTGACGATCGAGAGCCAGTATTCAGATTTCAGATCCATTGCGTGACGCCTACCTGTTCACGAACGAGATACCATAGTACTTCTGCTCACGTCCTTCCTGGCTGATGACCGTAATCGTTCGTCCCGGCGAGCGCGTTCCTGAGCTGGCGGGCCAACTAACGGTCAGGCCCTTTTTCGTTCGGTTCACGCCGCTCTTGTCGAGCAGATAAATGTCCCGCGCAAACTCCTGCAGCGAATACTCCTTTGATTGTCCGGGCAGAAGGGTCAGCAGGTCATAAATCTCCACGAGTGGAATGACAGCGCCGGATGGCGTTTCCTTCGACTTTCGCATCTTCACCGCCGTGTCGTAGGCGGTCCACAGTGATTCCAGAAAGGCGTCCGGACGGAAGCGAACCGGCTTGTTCTGGAGCTCCTTGAGATGACCCACGAGGAATGATGGACGGAGGCGCCGCTCGCGTGCCTTGTCGATAAGAACAGCACGTTCGGAGGGCAGCACGCGGATCAGATGCGGGTAGCAGTAAAGGCGCTCACCGTCCTCAAAGATTTCCACTCGCGATTTCCTTGCGGTCTCGAGCAACTCTCGCGTGAAGTCACCGCCGGTGAGATATGCCTCCTCGTCGAAATCCCACCCGTCCTTCGCGTTGGCGAACTGCTGTCGAAGCGCAATGATCGACTGTTCCGCAGTGTCCATGGCGCGCCGAAGCTCGCGGAGGTCGCCCGAACTGGCCGCCGCGCGAAACTTCTTCAGAGATCGAATCGCCGCGCTTGCCGCCTTCAACGCGGCGTCGGCGTCGTCATCGGTCTTTGCGAGTGCTTCTTCGAGACTCATCGCATCCGGACTCATACTGCCCCATGTAACAGGTAACTGCTTGGTGAGGCATGCTACAGCGGGCCGTGGGCGCGCGTCAAGTCTTCCCAACACAATCGTGTTCGCCCGGGCGATGGCGCACGGCGGCGCGCGGAGCCCGCCGTCAACCCCGGCATCGGCGGCACCGGGCGCACCGCGACGATCGGCGGCGGCCGGCCGCGCCCCCTGTACACGTACACCGCTCCCCGCGACACTCGGGGCCGTTCGGCGCGCCCGATGGCGCCGCCACACATCAGTCCATAACAGTCCATATAGTTGTTTCATGCTTCCGAAGGCAACCGGACTCGTTCTTGCCTGCGGATCTACAGCCAGAAAAACGCATTGTTCTGAATTCATGTTGGGAGCACGCGGATGCGAATGCTCTTGAGCAGAAACATCGGCACTGCATTCTCAACTTTGGTGTTGCTATTTGCGTCTGAAAGCTGCGCGGGCGAAAGCGATGAGCGCTGGTCGGTCGTGTCTCCGCCATCTCCCCCAATACCGGCGGTCAGTGTAAATAGGGTTGTTGTATCGCCGAGTTCGGTAACCATGGTTGTCGGCGAAGCCCGCCAGTTTCTTGCGTTCGCAGAAGGGGTGAATAACGCCTCAGTTTCGCAGTCGGTTGTCTGGGCCACGACCACTCCTGAATGCGTCAGCGTCAGTAGCTCTGGATTGGCGACCGCCCAAAGACCAACTCCAGGTGGCGTGTACGCGTCAGTTTGCGCCGATCCCGTTGTGGATCGCACCAAGGAGGGATGTGCTGTGCAAACCGTCACGGCCGTCTCTAGTCCGACGCGCGCGTTGTCGCCGACCAGCGTACAAATAGTGCCACGCAAGGTGCGGGAAATCCCGCGAGTCAGGCTGTGACGATTTCGAACAGCGGTGGAGGCGTACTCACAGGGATGAGTGTGGGAAGCATCGCGTATGGGCCCAGCGCGTCTGGCTGGGTGCAGAACAGCAACTCTGAACACCACAACTGCGCCTGCCGTACTGCTGACGGTGCAGCCGAGCATCGCTAGACTGGCACCGGGGACGTACACGGCATCGGTACCGATGCACAGCAGCGTAGCCTCGAACATACCGCAGAAACTCGCGGTTACGCTCGTCGTGGCGTCCGCCGCTAAACACGGGCCCCACGGCATACCGCTGGCTTCTGCTGCGAGCGGTCAAATAATCGCGAGCGTAGCGAGCATCCATTATTCGCTCGTCTGCAGCAAGCATAGTTAGACATCCGCAACGCGAGCAGTTCCTCAGAGAGACTTTATGAGCCGCTCGTAGTCCTCGTGCGATCCGATCCACGACCAAACGACGGTGTCGCCGATCAACGTGCCGAGGGCGCGGTATCCGAGGCCGATGCGCGCCGAATACACCGGCGGTGACGTGTGAACGGCTTTGAATCGCAGCCCGCGATGGGACGGGTCCTGTTGGAACCGCCGGTACGCCTCTCGCGCCTGCGCCCGCGCGTGGGGCGGCAGCTTGGCAAGGGCGGCGCGAAATCGGGCGGTCGTTCGCGACCGCAGCGTCGGAGCGGTCAGAGACGGTCTGGGTCGAGCGTCTCTGTCCGGCCGGCACGGTGCTCGGCCGAGGCTTCGTCAGCGAGCCGAGCCAGCACGTCCGGCCGCGTCGCAATCGCGGCATCGATTGCCTGTTCCGACGCAAGTTCGGACAGTAGCGCACTCGCGAGGGCGTTCTGTTCAGCCTCAGGCAGCTCGGCCGCAGCCGCAAATGCTTCGTCGAGGAGTCGAGTCATGTGGGAGTGTCGGTTTGTTCCTGAATCTACGCTGCCCGGGATCAAAAGTGCTACGATGGACCCGTGACTCGTCCTGCCTGGGTAGTGGCGACGCCCTCGACATGGCCGTCGTTACGCGCAATGCATGGGTGGAATGTCTAACGCCGTGCGGACGGCATGGGTGCTGTCCCGGCCGGCGGTTTTCGGCCCCTGGCACGCGGACAGTATGCCGCTCGAATCTACAGCCGAATCTCGTGACGCACCGCGTCAGGACAACTTCTTTGACGAACTCCGTGTTCGCGTCCGCAGCTTTGGCCGTTTCGGAAGACGCCCTTCGTAGAGCGTTTCAAACCGGAAGCACATTTCCCAGTCGTCCCAATACACATCCACGTTCCGGTGAAGCAAGAACGACCGGAACCGTGTGACGTCGAGATACTGGCTGTTCATAGGGTTTTGTCCAGCGGCGCTCAGAAACGGACGGAAGTCGATTGTCGACACGTGCCCATCCGTGAACGTGAAGCAAATCGTGTAGTCGCCAAGGTACGTCGCCGTCTCAATGCGAACAGTCTCGGGGATACTCACTTTACGCGCCGAGTGATTCGCACCGGTTTGATGCGCTTGTGTTCGATGTAGAACGCCGTCCATTTCTCGATGATGTCGGTTTTCATCGCCCGGACGAACGATTCGGCATCGCGCTTTTCTTTGTCGTTGAGCATGACCGCACCTCGCTTTGCCCGCCACCGCAGCTCTGTCAGCGCGCCTTCTACCATGATCAGCATGATGATGCCTTCGCGCTCGCCGTGTTGCACGTGCAGGTGCAACGGATCGTGATCATCGCTGTAGAAAAGGAAGACGAACCCGAAGTACTCATAGAGTTTTGGCCTGCATCCACAATTTAGCAGCGACCACAAGTGAGTTGCCTACGCTTTCCCTGAACCGACACAGCGGAAGTGAATCTCCTTCTCCGCGTTCGCCTGTTCCGGGCTCATGTAGTGCGGAGTGCCGAGGCTCAGCCCGGTCTCTGTGATGCGGCCGCCGGCCGCCGCCGACACCGCGAGCGCGATGCCAAGGGCCGTCGACAGGCGACGGGCATGGCCGCATCGCTCGGCGATTGTGCACCCACGGCGCGCAAGATTTGCGTAGAAACGATGTCGTGCCCGCAAAACCGATGACACCGTTTGGTCTGACGCGATGCCATTCTCCGTTACACCTACGGACGAGGGCATCGCAATGAAGTACGAAATCTGGGCGGGCAGTGTCATTCTCGGATACAGCGAACTCGACTTTCCGCAGATGTCGCCGATCACGTACGTCGGGACATTCGTGGTGGCACCAAATCAAGCGCACACCGTCGAGCGCCTCGCCATCCGCCTGCAGTGCATGTCAGCATGGATGAATCGCGATATCTGCGACGAGTCTGGTGCATATCTCATAGGGTCTGCCATGCGGAACTGCCGTCTGTTCGCGCTCATCACGAAAACCGTGGAGTCTCAGCGCGGTCCTTCACTGCAGTTGCGTTTACCGGATGGCATGGTGATTCCCACTCGGCAACTGTTGATTCAGCATATGCAAACGCTCACTGAACATCCCGAACTGGTGGAGGAGGCATTGCGAGCTGCCGCAGACGAAGCGTACGAGGAGCAATTGGCGCCGTCGCCGTTCGACAGCCCCGAGGGTCGCGAACTGTACCGCGAATTGCAGGCCGAGGGCGACGAGGAGATGTGGACCGATGCGTGGCGCGGTGACGGGAATGCTCAGGCCAGCGACGTAGACGGCGAATGGGATCTCGGGGCGTTTCCCGTCGAACGGCCGTCGCGTTTTCACGTGCACGTGAGGATCGAATACGAGGGCGACATTCCGGCCGACACCAGCGGATGGTGGTGAGGCGACGCGCGCAATCACCACGGATTGAATTGATATCCGTCGGCCTGCAGCACGTTCAGCGCGGTCATGGCCGATATCGCGACCTTCACACCCGGAATGAGTTCCTCGCGGCGAATCCCGCGCGACCCGGCGGTTTGTCCGCATAACACGAGCTGTGCCCCGTGCTGCAGCAGCTCCTCTACCAGTCGTTTACTGGGATTGGGCATGCCGCCAAACCGCGCGGCAAACGCGGACTCGGTCAACAGGGCCTGCCATCCGCTGCCGTGCACAACGGCGGCAGCGCGCACGCGCTCCACAGGATAGCCGTGCCGCACATGCAGATTGTAGAAGCGCGCGATCGTGGTGAGCTGTGCATTGACCTTCACCGAGTCGCTGCCCCCGGCGTCAATCACGAAGACCGCCTTGAACACGTGGCCATCGGGTACGACAAACGTCGGGTTGTCGACCTTGATGGACATCCCCGTGCTTTGAATCACAGGTCCCGACGGCTGTTGACCCGGAATCGATTGGGGCTGCGCCGAACGCGTAGGCAGAACCGCCAACACGACGGCGATGAGCACGGCCGAGGTGATCGCTGCAGTGCGGCCACCACGGGCACGCGTTGCGCCAGACTGCAAGACACTGTGCATCGCGAATACGGGCATCGTACGCCGCCGGAAATTGGAAGAATGGGGAGTTCGGGAGGTGGGTGATGTCAGGACCATTGGAAGGTATGCTATTCTGATTGCATCGTAATCCGTGAGCACACCATCACCTGTCTCTGGTCCGCGTCACTGTGAGCAATCCCGTCAGCATCACGATCACCCAGCAACGAGACTACCAGTTTCTCGTGGATTTCGGCGCCGCGATACCGCAGTTGCTGGCCGACGAACCGCTCCCGATTGGCACCGGTGAAGGACCGTCGCCCACAGCGTTGCTGCTGGCCAGCGTCGCCAACTGCCTCACCGCCAGTCTCCACTTCGCCATGCGGAAGTTCACGCAAGATGCCGGTGGCATTCAGGCAACCGCCACCGCCCGTATTGCCCGCAATGTCGAAAAACGCCTGCGCGTTGAGGAAATCGTCGTTGCGATCACCCTTGGGAGGCCGGGCCACGAGATCGAACAGCTTGAGCGTATTCTCTCACAGTTTGAAGCATTTTGCACGGTTTCTCAGAGCGTTGGCCAAGGCATTCCCCTTGTCGTCACCGTTCATGACGGCGCCGGTGTGCGCGTGAAGTAGTCCTACGACTTCCCACCGGTTCGCCGACGGGGATCGATCAGAACGTCCACTTGATCAGCGGAATTGTTGGAGCGAATCCTTCACCTGGACGCGTATTCATATCAGGCATGCGATTGTTGGGCTGAAACATCACGCTGTCGGAATAGATCTTCGTATCACTGCGCGGCGTGGCGCTGCGAACCTGTTGGATCAATCGCTCGTAAATGGGTAAATCGGGGCTGCGAACGCCCACCCACTCGGGTGGATTTTTATCACCCGCATAAATTCGCGTGATCTCATAATAGTCGCCAACGATGGTCGCCTGCTCCTCGGCCGTAAAATCCTTCATGCTCGAGTCTTTAGTCAATTGGTAATTCATGTAGGCAACATTGCGATTGCCGGTCGCAATCTGTCCGCTCGCGTTGTGGTACACCGAGTCCGTTATGTAGCCAGTGCCCTGCGTTTGGTATTGCCAGATATGGGCAAATTCGTGAACGAGCACCGGACGACGTATGCCGTTGAAGTCCCAGCCATACGGCACGCGAATCTGATTGCCAAGTGTGGTGGGCGCGTTCAGGATGTACGTTTCGGTGATGCGCACGCGACCAGCATCGATTGCCGACTGGAAGATGTCATCGACGATACTGCGTTCTGTCGGCGTGAGTGCGCGTCCAATGGGGCTTGTGATGGCCGAGAGTTGTATCGCCGCGAATTCCAGCGCGGGCGAGGACAATCGCATCGGCGAGTCCTTTCGCGTGCGGAGCACGTCGGGTTTCACGCCCGACAGGCGAGGGTCCAGCTTGAAGTCGTCACCCATGAGTAGAACTCCTGCAGTTGGAGCGTGATGATCAGCGCGCGCGTCGCGAGCTCCGGTTAGTTACAGCGAGCTCGGGTAGCGATCTCAAGCTACGGTTCTTTTTTCCAAAGCGCGAGAATCCGACGGATTACGCCACTGGCACGCGTACGACCAACGCCGTCGCGGCTTCTGCGCGTCCTTTGCCGTGCGCGACTACGGAGGATCGTTCCGCCAATCGGCCACCTGCTCCGGCGCTGGTGTCCGCGTGAAGTAGTCCTACGGCGGCCCACCGGTTCGCAGGAACTCCGCGAACTCCTCCGGCAGCCCGGCCTCGATCACGCCGCGGGCCGCCGCCTCCACGTCGTACGCCACGCGCACGAACTCCACCCGTGCGTCTGCACGGCCAAGCTCGAGCCGCACGTACCCGGCGCGCCAGTCGCCGTCTTTGGGGCGTCCCACGCTGCCGGTATTAATGCAGTGAATGCCTTCCACTTCACGATGCCACGGCTTGTGCGTGTGTCCGAACGCGATCACGTCGCCGCGCCTGAGCCCCACACTCGCCGCCATCTTGAGGCAAAATGCGTCGGATCGGTCCTCAGTCCAATAGACGGTGTTCAGTACAGGTGTGCCGTGCACCAGCACGAGTCGAGGACCGGCCGCGTGCCCTCCCAAGGGCCGTATGTCGAGCATGAATGGCAGACTCCCCAGGTAGCGCTTGGTGTCCGGCGTGACGGCGCCCCGCGTGTACTCGTAGCTGATGTGCGCGAGCGCTTCCTGTTGGGGTGTCTCGCTCTTGCAGCCGCAGTGCTTGTAGTTGGTGGCGACGGTGGAATCGTAGTTTCCGGCAATTCCCTGAATGCCGCGCTCCTGCAGTCGCGCGACAACTTCATTGGGGTTGCTGGAGTACCCCACAAGGTCGCCCAGGTGATACGTCGCGTGGGTGTCACCACGCGCATCGATGTCGGCGAGTACCGCATCGAGCGCATGGAGATTGGCGTGAATATCCGAGATCAGCGCGTAACGCATTTTTCGCGCACGGGCGTCTCGCTTACTTGAATATGTTCAGCAACGAGCCCACAAATCCGGACTGTTCTGCATTGCCAGCAGCGAGAATCTCAAGCTCACCCTTGTCCAGCCAGACGCCGCCACACTTCGGGCATCGATCTACCGTCACCTGGCTGTGATCCGTGGACTCGAGCGTCGCGCCATCCCGCGGGCACTTGTTGCGTTCGGCCGCAATACGCGCGGCACGTTCGGCGTCGGCCTTCTGTCGCAACGCCTTGCGGAGATCGGCATCGACACGCGCAAAATACTCTTCTTCGTTCTTGCTGGGCTTGGATTCGATCGCCATTGATACGGTGGTTTTGAGAAAGGACGAAAGCCGACGAGGGAGCGTACACAGTGCACCCACCCTCGTCGGCGATCAGCAACATCACATCACAGTCGTCATCAGGTCCTGCAACGCCTTCTTCAGCAAGTCCACTTTCCTGGAATCGCAGCCGCGGTCGCCCTCAATCTGTGTGCTGAGCTTGGTGAGTGCGGCATTACGCTGTGCTCCAGTCGCCTTCTCCGCACCCGAGATGGACGCGCGGATTTCGCCGATACGGGCTGCGTTCACGCACCCTTTCCGCTCAAGCTGATCGGTAAACGCCTTGGCCAACGCAAAACTGGCCGGCCACTCGATTTTCGGTTGACCCTGCGCGTTCAGCTGGCTCCACTTCACCGTCTTCGCCGCGTCGATCTCGTTTTGCGAGATGTACTGACTCGGCACCAACTCGGCCACATCCAGTCCACGAGAAATTTCCGAGCTCACGATGCTGCCGTTGTACCAATACACCGACCACGAGCCACCACTGGCCATGCGCGTCGCATCCACCGGTCCACGATCGAACGAAGCGATTTCCTTCGGGTGCGCCGCGTCGGTCCAATCGAATACCGAGATGCCACCCTGATACCACGACTGCACCATCACATCGCGTCCTGGTATCGGGATGAGCGAGCCGTTATGGGCCACGCAGTTTTCGTTGGACGTCTGGTACGAGGGAAGCTTGTAGTAGCTCTTGAACACCAGCTTTCGGTTCACGATGGCGAAGATCGCGTCGGCGCCCCACTCCGGCTTGTCACCGGCGCGACACTTGGCCCCTCCGCCCCCGCCCCATTCGTCCGAGAACAGCATCTGCGTGCCATCGTTGTTGAACGTGGCCGAGTGCCAGTATGCGAAATTCGAATCAGCGGCGGCGTCCAGGCGAAACGGCGCGAGTGGGTTGCTGATGTCAAGCAAGAGGCCATGGCCTTCACACGCACCGCCGGCCAATCCAAGCGACGGGTACACCGTGATGTCGTGGCACTGCGAGCGTTCGCTCACGGCGCCATTGCCGGGAGCGGCACCGGTAGGCGCGGCAGCGAACATCCGGTTGAGGGCACCCTGCACCGCTCCGCGCACCGCGGTGCTGTCGGCGCTGTTGGGTGTGGCGCCCCCACGTGCCTTCATGACACTGTCAAGCATCGGCCGCACGAGTCGCGCTGGCGCAATCATTTCTGCACCCGACTGCGGATTCTTGGCGATAAACCCGCCGTTGGTTTTCGCGGCCGCCAGATCGGCAACGGCTGCTTCCTTGTCGGCATCGGAGAGCCCGTGACTCGTCGCTTCCTTCAGTCCGGCAAAGATATTGGCCCGACCCACCACGGCTGCCTGACCGGGATTGGCCAGCGGGACTTTGATGATCTCGATGCGCAAACGCGACGAGTTCGGATCGGTGTCGGCGGCCGCGTCGATGCAACCAGGGAGTTCTGCCGCCGAGCGTATGCCCGACGATCCGGAAACGTAGATGTAGACGTTCTGCTTGTCCTTCGGATCTTCGAGCACCGTGTGCGTATGCGAGCCGCGGCACGTCTGCACGTTCGCCACGAGCTTGGGTTCCTTGATGTTTGTGATGTCGAAGACGCGCACACCACGCATGCGCTCCTTGCTCACCGTTTCCTTCACGCCACCCGGCTTGCAGTCAACCCGACCATTCTGCGCTTCGGCCGACATGAACATCAGGTTCTTGTACACCGAGATGTCGTTCTGTGAGGCCGGGCACTCGTACGCCACCACCAATTGCGGCTTGGCGGGATTGGTGATGTCCCAAATCACGGGGCCGTTGTAATTGCCCTGAATGACATAGTTGCCGGTGAAGGCCAGGTCGGAATTCGTGATCCCTGCGAAGCCCGGTGGCGACACGGCCTTGGCAATCACCTTGAGGTTGGAGGTGTACTCCTCGGCGTTGTACAACCCGGCTTTCAGGGTGTTTCGCGGATCGGCAGCCGGTGCGGGCGCCGGTGTGGTTTTGGGCTTGGCCGGTGCGCACGCGGCGACGGCGACAAGGGCCGCCAACGCGAACGCCGTTCGCGTCAAACCGCCGGACGGTGGAGGGGCAGTCATGTGGACCTCAAGGGAGACGGAAGACGGAAGACGGGAGACGGGAGACGCTGGACATGAGAACGAGACATCAAGTGGCTGGTGGCACGAAGCCCAACTCGAGCATCATGGTGAACATGCGTTTGATCTCGGTGGACTGATCCACTTCGACATCGTTGGCAAACTTGAACACGGTTTCGTCTTGCGCGGCGCCGGCGTTCTCGTAGAGTGTTTTGACCATGGCGACCGCGCCGCGATGGTGCTGAATCATGTAGGTCAGGAAGAGCCGGTCAAACTCGGTGCCGCGCGCGGCCTCGAGTTCCTTCATCTGTGCGTCGGACAGCATGCCTGGCATCATCGGCATGGCCATACCTGCCATCGACATGCCTGGCATCGCGCTCATGTTATGCCCGGGCATCGCGTGACTGCCCGGCCCCATGGTCACGTTCCCCGTCGAATCAACTTGGGGGACAACCTGACGGCGTTCTTCAAGCCACGATTGCATGAGCTTGATCTCGTCGGTTTGCGCATTGATAATTCGCGCCGTCAAGCGCTGCACAGCCGCGTCGGCGCCATGAGACGGGGCCCAACGAGAGATGGTGATCGCTTGCGCGTGATGATGAATCATCCCGCTCATGAAATCGATATCGGCCTTCGTATACGGGTAGCGCAGGCTGTCGGCGCGGGCGCGGGCGGTTGCGCCGGCCAGCCCCGTCTGGAATGCGGGACGGGAGCTCGCACAGCCCAGAAGGCCGGCACTCACGGCAACCCAGGCGAAATAACAAAGTTTGACGGTCATGGTGCGTCGGGCGATTCAGGCGAAGACGACCGCAGCGTGTCGATCGGGCGAGAAGTGAAATTTACCGACCTGACGCCGCTGGCGCATAGCGCCGTCCGTTCGACCGGACCATACTTGCCATGATCATGAGCATCCTCGATCGCGACGCCCTGAACGCGTTTTGCCGTCATACCCATGTGACGGTTACCGGTGCGCCAGTGGGCCCACTGGCAGGTCTCACGTTCGGACTCAAGGACAACTACGACATCGCGGGACACCGGACCGGATTTGGGAGCCCTGACTGGTTGGCAACCCACGACGCCGCGCGCACGTCGGCCTCTGTAGCTACCCGGTTGTGCGACGCGGGCGCGACGCTCGTCGGGAAGACGCACACCGAGGAAATGACGTTCAGCTTGACCGGCGAAAACGCGCATTACGGGACACCGGTAAACCCAGCTGCGCCGGGGCGCGTTCCGGGAGGATCATCCAGCGGATCGGCGGCCGCGGTTGCTGGCGGGCTGGTGGATTTCGCGATTGGCAGTGACACGGGTGGTTCGGTGCGTGCGCCGGCCAGCTTCTGTGGGATCTATGGCATTCGTCCCACGCACGGTCGCATTCCCCTGGACGGGGTGTGTCCGCTGGCGCCGAGTTTTGACACCTGCGGATGGTTTGCCCGTGACGCAAATATGCTGGCGCGTGTTGGTGGGGTGCTGCTGGGCGGAACGGCCGCCGCGCCGGGATCACTCCTGCGCGCCGACGATGCGTTCGCCTTTGCCATGCCCGGCGTATCGGAAGCGCTGGAGTTGGCGGTACAACGCGTCGAGGGGCTGTTGGGCACTGCGCACACGGTGAGGGTGAGTGCCGAAGGGTTGGCCGCGTGGTTTGATGTGTTTCGCGTGCTGCAGTTCGGCGAGATCTGGGACGCGCACGGCGAGTGGGTTACGCGCGTTCGTCCCACGTTTGGACCGCAGATCAAACCACGATTCGAAGCTGCGGCGAAGAGTGAGCCCACACAGATCGCCCGCATGCGCGTGGTGCGCGCCGACATTGTTTCGAGACTGGAGTTGTTGTTGGCGCAGAACGCAGTGTTGCTACTGCCTACGATGCCGGATATCGCGCCGTTGTTGCACTCGTCACCGGATGCCACCGTAGCGTTTCGCGAGCGATCCCTGGGATTGCTGTGCATCGCCGGATTGGGCGGGCTGCCGCAAGTAAGTCTGCCGTTCGCATCGCTCAACGGGTGTCCGTTGGGCCTCTCGATGATCGCCGCACGGGGGAATGATGAGATGCTGCTGGAGATTGCGCGTCAGCTGGATCGCTGAAACTGCAGCGGTGCGGCCCGAACAGGATGTCGTACCGCGCAACTACCGCCGTATCATCGTTACATCGAGTAATCGTTGACGCACGGTGTTCGCCGTACCGGCTCGCTCAAGCGCCGCCCACAAACGCGCCACGGTTTCGCTATCCACAAGACCCGCCGGCGATCCGCCCACTGTCGGCGTTCCCATCTTCTCGCTGGCGCGAAAGGCGTCAACCGCCGTCACCGTCTCTGTCGTGAACAGATTGGCATCCGCCCCGCGCGCCGAAACATCCTCGCCGCGCTTGTAGAGGCCCAGCGCGTTCAGCATCACCTTCAGCTGATACACGTCTCCGCCGGAAAACTGCTCGAGCGTGCGGTAGCCAAGGGTCTGCGAAACCGCATCGTAAATACGGCGCAGTTCACCAAGCGGGTCGACGTGTTCGCAGACGTTGATGTTGACCGTCTGCCCATCAGTGCGTCGCGACATGCCGGGGCGTGAATCAGCCACAACCACGGCCGCCGACGTGCGCAGGCCATGCCTTTTGTCACCACCGAGCACGAACCCGGCGTTGAGCGCGTCGATGAGTCGATCAGCCAGGTGCCGTGGAGTGCCGTCACTGGCCTCGAACTGCGCGGCCACCGCCGCGAGCACCTCAGGCCCAACAAGGATGTTGCCCTGAGTGACATAGTTCCTGCCGGCCCGATGTCCCGCCCATGGATTGGGTCCGGTCCCGGTGTGCTGCGCCGAGCGTCCATCGATCGCGATCACCGCAATCTGTCGCGCCTGAAAACCGCTGTCTGCAGCGAGCAATCGTTTGAGCGCCGCGTCGGGCGCTTCACCCTTCGCCAGCGCGTCCAGCAGTTCATTGCCATACTCGGTGCGCGTGCTCGCCTGGGTCGCCACGGCCCCCACGCCCTTCCGCACCCACGGTACGCCGTTGCCGACACACGGCACACGCGTGGTGACGGCCACGCCAACCTCACCCGTGCGTGGATCGATGGCGGCGATCGAGAAGGTGTTGAAGACCAACCCGTTGCGCCACGCAAATGGTTCCTGAGCACTCGCAGTACTTTGTGAGGCCGCGAGAAGGCCAGCCGCGAGGGCGAGCGATTGAATACGCGTGGGAGTCTCCTACATGGAGTAGAAGAACTCGTCGCGCACGATCTTGTCGTCCTGCACCGTGTACAGCGCGACCTCGTTCATCGTAAAGCGCTGCCCGCTGGGCTTGAATGTCACATCGTAGGTGAATCGCACCGCGAAGCGATCGCCATGCGGATACGGCCCATCGGAAGCCGCGCTGTGGACGATATGGTTGTCCGCCCACCATGCTCCCTTGGCGATCACGGCGTCCTTGCCGCGCGAGACGGGGTCACCGCCGGGAGGGCCACTCGCTTCCACACTGACCACATCATCGGCATAGAGCGTTCTGATGGCCTCCTCGTTCTTACCCTGCTGGCACAGTTCAACCAGCTTCTTTCCCACCTCGAGCGTAGTCATGGCACCTTGCGAATTGACGTTGGAGGGGTGCTGCCCGTTGGCCGGCAGCGGTCACTGCGAAGCTGTGGCCTGATCCACCCGGGGTCAATCCCATGCGCGCGACGTTGTCATGAACGGAGATTACGGCCTCGCCTGGACCGCATCAACGCGACCCTGCCCTTTGAACTGCACTTCGATCCGGGGTGGCTCGTTACCGGAGAATTCAGAGTCCATCGTAATCGTGTGGGTCCCCGCCGCCACCATCGGTGGTGGCACCGCCAAGGTGTACTTCGTCCGAGGTTTTCCAAGCGCGTCGTACACCCGGACAGTGGTGGTGCCATCGCACACCAGGCTCTCACCGACGCCCAACTCGATGGGCAGCGCCACCTCCGTATAGCGATCCACCTGCATCCTGAGGTTTCGCACAGTCCCGCTCTTGCCTTGCACACTCAGGCGGAACTGGAGCGGTTGCTCGGTCCATTCCTGTCCCACAGCCCAGACCGTATGTGTTGGCTCGCCCGGCTGTCGTTCGATTCTTTCTCGCACGAATACCGATGAGACGGCGTACTGGAACAGTTTCCAGCGACCGTCGCTGATCGTTTCGAGATGGAACTCGTTCGTCGGGTCTTTCAGTCGCCCTTCTTGCGCGCTATCAAACGCGTGAGTGGTCCGAGCGCGTTCCCATTCCCGAATGGCGTCCAGCAGTGCCGGTGTGAGCGGATTCGTCCGCAACGCCTGTGGACGCGCCACCATCGCAAAGCCCGCGCGATAACCCGCCGCGCGGGACAGCATCCACTCCATCTCCGACAGCGTGGTGTTTTCGGTCAGCAGGTACCACCCCAGCATGTGCGGCATGTAGTTCCGATCGAACAACCCCTGATTGTCGATGCGATACTGCTGCATGCTTTCCTTGAAACCGCCGTACCACGGTTCGCCCCAGTTGTAGTACGACCCGATATGCCAGTAGAACGTCTTGCTGGTGCTGGTACCATTGATCAGGTCGTGCGTTGTCTGGTCGAGCACATCCTTTGCGAACACCGCCAACGCGTAGTCGCCCTGTCCCGACGCCAAGCCGCCCTCATGGCCGTCGAAATCGATATGATCGACGCCGGTTTCATTGAGAAACTCGGCGAGGTTGCGCGCCACTTCGCGCTGCATGGCGAAGTTTGGGAAGAACACCTTGTAACTGTGATCGAACAACTTCCCCACAGCGTCGCCGGCACGGTGTGCCGACGCAGTGGTGCCAAACGCTCCACGCTGGCAATCCAGCAGCGTATACGGTTTCGTGCGCGAGACCGATTTGTACTGAATGAGTTCCTTCCCGATCTTTACCGTGTGCAGATAATTCTCCTTCTCCTCGCTGAAAAACTCCGCCGAACCCACCACGATTTCGCGCTGCTGCGCATTGATGGCGTTCACCAGCGTGGACGACCCGGTCAAACTCAACCGGTCATCCGGCACCGGTGTGACGTACGGATCGTTAGTGTTGATGAAGTTGGTCAGCGTGTGCACACCCAGGTGCAGGCCCACCGCGCGGGCTTTGTCCACGGCTCCCTTCATTCCCTTCCGGCCGTTGGGAAACTGGCTCGCTGACAGCACGAAGTGCCCCCAACTCGCGAATGGTCCCTCGTGGTACAGCGAGAACAACCCGGCGCGTTTGGTATAGCCGATCATCTCATCGACATCGGCTTCGCCAAAGGAGGAAATCATGTACGACTTCCCGAACAGCGACGACTTCTTGAACCACACGCCGTCGATCGTGGGATGCGGCAGACGTTCGGCAATCTCAATGCGCTCCATCCGGTCCAGCGTTTCCGATTCGGGGCAGGTGAACAGGGCAATGCTGCTGCCAACCACCGTTTCGCCGGCAATCGCCGGTACGGGCATGTTCTTCTGATTGCCACCCCACGCATCCACCCGACGATCGCGACTGCGGTTGATGGAGTAGGCCTGCAGCGAACTGCCGCCGGGAATCGCCGTTGCCGCGACCCCTCGCGCCCACGTGCTGCCTTCGTTATTCGGGAGGTCGCCACCCAGCGTTTTCATGTTCAAGATCTGCAGACCCAACGCAACGCGTCCATCGCGCACCACGCCGATCACTTCGCCGATGGTGTGCGTGATGATGGTGGGGTATGGACCCCAAATGACCGCGTCAATCTTGCCCTCCGGTACGGCGCTGATGATTTCCAGTGCCAGATGCGTGGGCTCCTCCCGCACGAGAACGACAATGCGTACGCCGGCGGGCGCATACTGCAACGCGAGCGTCTTGCCACGTCGCGTGCGCGAAGTCGTCACGCCGGTGGGCGAGTACCGCCTGGAATCGCTCACCACGGTGAGCAACGGAGCGGACCGTTGCGCATGGAGAAAGCTCGAACCCGAAGAAATATTGCGCAGGTCGGTGACCATGCCTTGTCGACTCAGGCTGATCTGCAGCGCGCCGGCAGACAGCGTGGCCTGCGCGTGGACAGGCACTGGGCAGATTGTCACGAGCATCGCTGCGGTGAGCGCCGCAGCGGTTCGCTGGTTGAGACGTGCCATGAACGCACCGGCGAGTGTGATCAGTCCTCTCTGCGTGAACATTGGATTTGCCCATATTGCGCTGAAACCATGGTTTCGGCAATGCGGTCGCCACACGGGAGGTACACGTCACGCCTGTTTGAGGCCATCATCGCATCAATTCCGTCACGCGGATGGCAATCGCTGTCACTGATTCGCACAATGCGCCGCGCGCGTTACCGTCACACACGGAAACGCGTCCATTCTACGTACGATGCAGTTCGCCACAGCGAGTCTCGGCAGGCGTTCAGAAAACTTGAGCGTTTGGTTTGAGAAAGTTTCACTCACCTGATCACGACGCTGCACCTTGAACGGCTATCACCTTCAGAGAACGCATTCAGATGACACGTCGGATACTTTCGCTGGCTGCAGCCATCGCGCTGGTCGCAGGTTCGGCTCCCGTGGGGGCACAATCGTGCAACGTTGAGCCGCCCGGCTCGCCAGCGACACTCACCTGCGCGGTCACGCATACGCTGACCGCGACGGTCGTGAAGACGGCCAAGCTGGCGCTGTCGACGGCGTCGACCACGATCGGGACATCCACCGGACCCACGGTGGCGGATTTTGAGGCGGGAGAAGGTGCGGGTCTTGGCAATCAGTTCACCGGGCCCGTGCTCACCGCCAAGTCGAACACGCTGTACTCGGTGACGTTCACGTATCCCGCAACCTTCACCGCATCGACGAAAGCGGCAACGAACGTTGCCTACTCGACCAACGCGGTGGTGGGGACCTGCGGCGCCGCGTACACGTCGCTGCCGGCCGTACCCGTCGCCCAAAGCATGATTGCCAGCGGTGCCGCCACTGCCAGCACGCAGCGACAGATCTGCTTCAAGGTGAAGTGGGTGTGGACCACCGACGGACCGGGTGCCTACACAATGCCATTGACCTTCAATATCACCGCGCTCTGATCGATGCACGGCGCGGCGGCCCCTTCCGTCGACGCGCCACTTATCCCGTTGGAAGGACTCGGAGAGGAATTCATGAATCGTCGTTTGCTGCTGGTTAGCTCGTTGGCGCTCGTCGCCGTCGTCGCCAATCCGGCGTCGGCCCAGACCTGCAACGTTGAACCGCCGTCGTCGCCGGGCACGCTTACGTGTACCGTCGCGCACAACCTTGGCGCGACCGTTGCCAAGACGGCCAAACTGGCGCTGTCGTCCGCGTCCACCACCATCTCGTCTGCGACCGGTCCGACCGTCGCCGATTTCGAAGCGTCGGAGGGCGCGGGTCTTGGGACTCAGTTCACCGGACCGGTGGTCACCGCCAAGTCGAACACGCCGTACACCGTGTCGTTCACGTATACGGCCACATTCACTGCATCACTCAAGGTTGCGTCTGACGTGGCGTACTCCAAGAATGCCGTGGTCGGAACCTGCGGTGCGTCGTTCACCTCGCTGCCCGCTGCACCTGCCGCGCAGAGCGTGATTCCCGCTGGTGTCGCGACCGCCAGCACGCAAAGCCAGATCTGCTTCAAGGTGCGTTGGGTGTGGACCACCGATGCGCCGGGTTCGTACACGCTCCCGTTGACCTTCAACATCACGGCGCTGTAAGCCGGAGTCTGCGGCGACGGGTACACCGACGTCTGTTGAACACAGTGATAGCGAACGGGGAGTCCGGCCTGGCCGAACTCCCCGTTCGCACGTCTGACGCCAGGCCTCGACCGTCACAATGCGGGCCGTGACCCTCACGACACGCCGAGCGTCCCTGTTATGAGCGGGAAATCGACCGGACATATCTCCTTCAGTCTCGGCAGCCTGCTTCGGGATCTTTAGCGCCTTCGCGCCTCTCATTTTCCAAACTGCCATGTTTCGTCGCCAGCTCGCGTCGACCCTGTTGGTCGCCACTGCACTCTGCGTTCCCGCTGGCGTGTTGCACGCGCAGCTCACGATTGAAGAGCTTGAGCTGTACATCGCGCCATCCTCGGGCGGAGAGAACGGTCGCACCTTTCGGGTGCGTAATGACGCGGGCAGGGTGGTGCAGGCCGCCATCGCGATCGAAGACTGGGACCGTGCCGAAGATGGCGTGAACCGCTTCTATGGCGCGGGCACGCAGTCCAACAGTTGCGCCGCACTGCTCACGGTGTTTCCGCGCTCGTTGCGACTGGAGCCCGGCGCGTCGGCAAACGTGCGCGTCTCCGTGGCCGGCGCCGAGGCGCTGAAGACGAGTTGCTGGAGCATTGTGTTTGTCGAGAGCAAGCAGGCGCCGGACTCGATCGGTCGTCAACTGACGTATACCGTGCGCACCGGCGTGAAGGTGTACGTGGAGCCAAGCGGACTGTCACGCGATGGACAGATTGAAGAATTGGCGCTGGTGGCGCGTGCCGCGATGGCCAGTGCCCGCGACACGGGCGTGCGCGACGTGCGCGTGGCCTTCCGCAACGTCGGTGGGGTGCAGGTGCGTGTGAAAGGCGCGATTGAGGTGCGACGTACCGACAATTCGTTGGTAGAGCGGATTGAACTGCCACTCTTCCCCGTACTGCCCGGTGTTCGCCGCGTAATCATGAATGCGCTGCCGGTGTTGCCCAAGGGACGGTATGTGATTCTGGCATTGCTCGATTTCGGTGGCGATGAGATCGCCGCAGGCCAGATCGAGTACGAGGTTCGCTGACCGCATGTCCTGCGGGCACCTGGTGCGCGCGATGCACACACGCCGCCTGCTCTTGTGTGGCGCGATCGTGTTGATCGCCGGTCGTGCGGAGGCGCAACCGCAATCCACGCAACTGGTGCTGTCGTCGGGTGCGCTGCTGTTTCCCTCGCCCCGTCTTTCCAACTATCAAACGATTCCCGCCGGTGCCACTACGCCGGTGTCCGATTCGGTATCACTGGACTTCACCGTGGCGCGCCTCGCCGATCTGTACTGGCGAAATACCATCGTGAAAATGCGCTGCGTCCTGGTGACCGGTGGCAAACCCTGTACTGACGTGCAGTGGCGCTACCAGGGCACCAGCGCGTGGCAGGACATCACGACCATCGACACCACCATCGACTCTCGCTGGATCGTCCCCGGATTCTTCAACGATCCATGGTCGGGCAGGATCTGGCTGCGCATGAAGCTGTCGTGGACCAACGATGCGCCCGCGACCTACGCGGCCACGGTAGCGGTCACGGTCGATGTGTACCGCCCATGATTTGCGCATTCGGCATGAGCCTGTTGCTCGCGTTGCAGCCCGTCGCCAACGAACAAGTGGCGTCCACCGCCGGCACCCAGGTGGAAGACGTCATCCGATTGACGGGCGATGCACGCAGTCTCCAGGTCGTCAATGTCGCCCGCCCCCGCCGATTCGCAGCGGACCCCTCGGTGCGCTTTCGCGTGTTGTCGTCGGGTGCCACATCGCTGCTCGGCCAGCGCGAGGGGGTTCTCACGAAACCTGAAGATCGAGTGCTGTTCACGGTGTCCGTGCCGGCGGCGGCGCGCGCGGGCCGGTTGTCGGTCGGGACCATTCGATTCCTCTCGTCGAAAGGCGTGCCGGTAGACGTGTCCGTGGAACTCGACGTCCGCGCGCGTCGACAGATCACGGTGACACCGCTCACTGGTCTGGTGTCCCTCGTGCAGGGCGGTCGTACCACCATTCGTCTGCGCATCGACAACAGCGGCAACGCCACCGACTCCGTGCGGGTCATCGCGTCGCTGCCAGCGCGCTGGCGCACACGCATCGTGGAAGGCGATCGCGTTATTCTCTCGCCGAGTCAGTCGGTGGAACGCACGGTGGAGATTCAGGCGCCATCGGGCGGCAGCACGGGTGCGATACCGCTTACGTGGGTGGCTCGTGGCATGACCACGGACACGGATACGTCGCGCGCTGAACGCACGCGATTGGAGACCATGTTGGAGGTGGTTGCGCTGGCGGATGATCACGGTGCCGGGCCCGCCGTTGGACTGAGTGTCGCGACGGTCTCCGGACCTGGTCAACCCACCGCCACAGTGTTCGGCGCACAGGTGACGGGACCCATCAGTGACCGCGTCACCATCGACGCGCGTTGGACACAGCAGGCCGCGGCTGGAACACCCGGTCTGTCGCGTGTGGGCGGCTACTCCTCACCGGCGTTCGTGGCATTCACGGCACCGCTCTGGCGTGTTGATCTTGGCAATGCGGCCATGCTGCTGAGCGAAGTGAGCGGGTTGAATGCGCAGGGACGTGGCGCCTCGATGCAGGCGCGCCGTGAGCACTGGACGCTGGATGCCATCGGTGCGCAACCGCAGTTCGGCGAACAGCTCAGCACCTCGCGAGGCAGCCTCGCCGCAGCGCGCGTCACGCGCGACATCAACGACGTGACTCTGACTGGCACGGTCTCGCATTTGCGCAGTGGTCGTGCGCAAGGCAGCGCACTGGATGCGCTGTCGATCGGTGCCACGCGACGATTTGGTGACGGCTTGAAATTGCGGGCCGAAGTGGCTGGTCGTCGCTACACCGGCGGTACAGGACTCGGTGCCTCGGGCGAAATGATTCGACGCGATGGACACGGCGAGTGGCGCCTGCGTGCAGTACGCGCGCCGGGCGGTGCCGATGCGTTCGCGATGGCCCAGACCGACATCACGGCGACGGGATCACAACGCGTTGGCGCGACGCGTCTCGGGTTGCTTGGGTGGTACGCCGACGACGCGGGCTTGCGTGGTCGCTTTCAACGTTCGCGCGGTCTGAGCGTCCTGCCCCAGTGGCAAGTGGGTGCGCACGGCAGTGTTGGCGGCGAATTGCGACTCACCGAGTCCAGCGGCGGCGATATGTTGTCGGCTTACGGTAACGCCGCACGCGGGGCCAGCGTGTTCGCCGGTGGGCAGGCCGGTCCGCTCAATCTGTCCACGTCGGTCAACCTGAATCGCAACCTGCGCGATGCGACGCTCGCCGCCGGTGTTCCGTTCCGCTCAAGGGAAACGCAGGTGGTCTGGACGACACAGGTAGCGCTGCCGACGCGCATGGGCGTGATCGACGCGTTCTCGGGATTGCAACGTGCCTACGGTGACAAAGTGTTTTTCAGTGGACAGCATGAGTTGCAACTGCGCATGGACAACGTGTCACTGCCGCGTTTGAGCGATCGCGTACGCGGCGGCGCGTCCATCGGTTCTATCGCGGCGCTCGACGGCAGCAGCCGATTCGTTACCACGCGCCTCAGCCTTTCCGCCATCCTGCCATTCGACGCGGTTGTTCGACTGGATCGCGAACACAACCCGCTGTTCACACGCGGCACGGGTCGTGGCGGGTGGACCACCGTGCTCCGATTCGAACGGAGTTTTGGCGCGCCGTCTTTCCTGACCAACGTGCGTACGGGCGGCGTGGTGTTCGAAGACGCCAACGACAATGGTCGACGTGACGCGGGCGAGCGCGGGATCGCGGGTGTTGTGGTGCGCGGAGCCGGCGAGGTGGCCGTCACCGATCGCGGCGGGGTGTATCGATTCGCGCGCCGACAGACTGGTGCCGCGCAATTGGACGAACGATCCCTGCCCTTGGGCCTGATGGTGGGCCCGCACCAGGAGGCGCCGGTGACCGGCATACACGGTCACTCGTTGCGTGACATCGCCGTGCAGCCGGTTGGCGTTATCGAGATTCAATTGATGCTGAGCGACGAACCGTACGTCGCCGGCACACCACCGTCGTTGACAGCCGTGGCGGTGATGGCCACCGATCACAACGGCCGACGGTTTCTCGCTCGCGGCGAAGCGAAGGGGGGAGGTCTGGTGGTTTTCGACGCATTGCCGCCCGGCGAGTATCGTCTCGACGTGGATGCCTCGGGCGCCAGCGAGCCATTAACGCCGCGAACCGATCTGCCGACGTTCGTGGTGGGGGCCATGCGCGCGCCCCGTCGCTTCACGGTGCAACTCGGTCCGCGTCGGCTCCGCATGTTTCGCGCACCCGCCGCGACCGACACCGTGTTGGCGGTGCCTCCGCGCGTGAAGAGCGTGCCGAAGGCGGGATCGCCGGCGGTCAAAGCCGGCCCACCTCCCCGAAAACCCACGCCAGCGACGTCACCATGAGTCAACGTCTCCGCACGCTCGCCACTGGTGTGGTTGTCTCCATCGTGGCGAGTATCAGTGCCGCCTGCACCGACACACTGGTGGGTAATACCGCCGTCGAACGCTATCGGTACACCTCCGAACAGCGTACGCCGTTTGTCGCGCTGGTTTCGGGCGTGCTCACCGTGACGCAGAAAACAGGCGAGCGTTTTGATGGCGCGCTTGATGTGTTGCAGACAAACCCGGACGGTCAGGTGGAGCGTCGCGCCGGCATCGTGCGCGGACGCGTGACCGCCGGTACGATGGACTTCGATGTGATGCTCGAGGGCGATGTGTATCGACATGTCGGCCGGTCGCAGGCCGACACGGTCGCTGGCAACTGGCTGGATGTGAGTGCGGTTGGAAACGTGGCCACCGGAACGTTTCGGCTGGAGCGCACGCCGTGAGCCTGCACGGCCGACCGGCCTTCGCTTTCAGTGGCGTGCTGCTGGCCCTCTGCGTGGCGTCCACAGCGGCACTGGCGCAGGCTAGTTGCGGCGTGCGGGCGCTCGGTGCTGGTCAGACGCTCAGCTGCACCGCAACAACATCGGCGTCGATGACGGTGGTTCCCGTTGCACAGCTCGTGCTGACGTCGGCGTCAACCAATATCGCCGGCGCTTCAGGCGGTGTAACTGCGGCCAGCTACGATGCGGGTCTCACGACCGGCATTGTGGTGCTCGGACCAGCCTTTACGGTGAGCAGCAACAAGGGCGTGAACGTGACGCTGGTCAACGCCCGCACGTTCACCAGTCCGGCCTTCAAGAGCGCCGACGACGTGGACATTTCAATCGCTGCGGGCGCCGGCACCTGCGGCAGCACCTGGACGACGCTCAGCAGGCTGCCCGTGCCCTCGCAACAAGCCAATCCCCTGTCGCTGATGAATTCGGCGACCGGTGCGGGCGGTGTGACCAATCAGCTCTGTTTCCGCGTGCGGTGGAGTTGGACCGTAGACGGACCTGGTAACTACACGTTGCCGCTGACCATTTCAGTGACGGCACCGTAGCCACTCTGTAGGAAGTGGTGCCTTCCAGAGATCTCAGCTTCGGCACAACCGTTGCCGACACTCGTCTCCATGAACAGGAGACGAGCCTGCTGCATTTGCTCAAGCCATCGATGGATTCCACGAGCCCGCAGCATCCTGTCGGGTGCGGTGGTGCTGTGCCTGTGGCCAGGCTCCGTCACATTGCTGCAGGCGCAGGCCAACGGCGTTCCGCTGGCGGCTCCTCTCGTGCACGAGCTGCGAACCACCGTTCCTGCGCTCTCACGAGCCACACTGAACGCACCACGCGCCAACAGCGATGGCACGTGGTTGAGCTCGATTGACGCTGTCACGAATGTGACGATGGATGTGCTGCTCTTGCCACCGGATCCGGCCGAATTGCGGGCCGGGGATGTGCAAATCATGGATGTTGACGGCGTACTTCGACGCTGGTCGGACGAACCAATTGTTGTCGCACGGATGTTGACGCCTGGGCGCCACACTGTGGCGATGCGTTGGGAGTGCGCGACACTCACTGATATCGATTGCACGCGGGTAGCGGCCGGCATGCGGACCGTCACTCGGCGGATTACGTCCGGGCTGGACGTCGCCCAAGCGCCATAGGCACTGGGCCGAGGAATACCGGGCCATTCAGGCCGTGGCCCGTCGCGGCACGTTTCCGAATCGGCGATCGCGGTGCGCAAAGTCCGCGAACGCGGCATCCAGTATCGCGGTGGTGATGTCCGGCCAGAGCACATCGAGGAACAGCAATTCGGCGTAGGCGCACTCCCAGAGCAGAAAGTCCGAGAGTCGGCGTTCGCCTCCGGTGCGCAGCAACAGATCAACCGGCGGCAGAATGGCCGTTTCGTCGTGCGTCTCCTGAGACAGCGCGGGTCCCGGGTAGGCGCAGCGGATCGCGGCGCGACTTGAGTAGTCGATGGCGACGCGCAAGTGCATGGCGCGCCCGTGGAGGGTGCCGGCTTCCGCATCGGCGATAGCGCGACGCAACGGAATGGGTAGCCGGGAGCGCCGTCCAATCACCGACAGTCGGATGCCGGCGCGCGCCAGCGTGTCCGCCTGTGATCGGAAGTGCGACGTGAACAACGAGAGGAGGGTGCGCACTTCAAGTGGCGGCCGACTCCAGTTGTCACTCGAGAACGCATAGAGGGTCAACTGCGTCACGCCCACCGTGGCACAGTGCGAGACCACGTCGCGCATGGCTTTGGCACCGGCCAGATGCCCCTTGGAGCGCGGCTGCCCGATGCGTTCGGCCCAGCGACCGTTGCCATCCATGATGATGGCCAGATGCGCGGGAATCGAGAGAGTACTTTGTTGCATAAAGTTTACCGCCGTAAGAATGGCGCCAGTGGGCGCCGGGTACGAACGTGAGTGATTGTGCGCTCGCACACGCAGCGCCTCCGCTACCCGCTCTCGCCAACGCGCCGGATCAGGGCCTCCATATGGGACAGGTACCGCTCCAATGCCTGCCGCCCGCTCGCCGTGAGCCGATACTCCGTGCGTGGAATGCGGCCCTCATAGCCTTTCTTGCAGGACACGTACCGCGCCTCCTCCAACTTCCGCGCATGCACGGACAGGTTGCCGTCGGTGATGTCGAGGGCCGCCTTCAATTCGTTGAACGTGAGCATCTGATGCACAGCGAGTGCACTCACGATGGCCAGTCGCACGCGCTCATGAATCAATCGATCGAGCGACAGCGGCGTGCTGTCATCGCCTGCGACGGCCTTGAGTCGTGATGGGCCGGTGGCCGGGACCACCGACGTCCTGGCAACCGCCGACGAGCCACGCTTAGCCACCATGCCTCCGGGCAATCCACAGTCCAAATACGATGTGCCACACGCCAAAGCCCAGAGCAAGAATCACATTGCCCGGCAAACTCGGCATATACAGTGCGAGGGTACCCAATCCCATGAAGCCGGCGCCCATCAAGGGCACCGCGCGTACGGAAAACGCCCCGGCGGTCACCACCCCAACCCCGTACAGCAGCAGCCAGAGACCGGGAAGCGCCCGCGGCACGTTGCTGTGTTGCAGCCAGAGCCCGCGCGGATCAATCAGTGCAAAAGTGAGCACGGCCCCCGCCAGCAATGCCGGCCAGAATCCGAATAGAAACTTTCGCGCGGGAACACTGAGCACCGGCGTGTCGCTGTCGTGCCCGCGGCGACGCATTTTTCGCCACGTCATACCGCCACCCAGCAGTGCGGCAACGAGTGCCTCGACCAACCACACGCCAATCCATCGCCCGGCACTGGTCTGCGCGCGGGCCGCGATCGACGCGACGATGGCCGTGGTGCCGATGGCCACGAGTCCCCACCCCGGCACGTCCGTGAACGACGACACGCCCTCCATCGTGCGGCGAATGAAGGACAGATCCTGCAGGGCGCGATCATGCAGCGTTGGCGGGACAGACGCCGACTGGTGAAGCGGGGAAGCCATGGGTGAATCGATAGTGGGCGGCCAGGTACGTGTCAAGTACTTTACCGTTTAAAGTCGCACGCCGACAGCAGGCTCGCGCTGGCGGAAAGGCCAGAGCGGCTAGTGTTTCGTCGACACCAGGATCGCACCCATCGGATGCCCCGTCCCAAACCGCGTGGTGGCGTCCGACGCATTGAGAAAACGGATTTCGGTCACCGTTATCGCGGCCACGGATTCCAGCGTAGGCGGGCCGCCGGCCCGAATGCCATCGACATATACCACGATGTCGGCAGCACCCGACTGATCGTTGCGTGTACCGGTGCGGCCCCGCAACATCGACGGACGAAGGGTCCGGATTGCCTGCAGTGCGTCGGACGCACCAGACGTGGCAATCTCCGCGCCGACTATGAGGTTGGAGTTGCCTCGCGCTGGCGCGACCGCCCTCGGCGCGCTGGCCGCCGCTGTGCTCGACGTCACGCTTCCGCTGGTGGTGCTACCAGTTCGGGCCGCGCCGCCGCACGCCGCGGTCATCACCATCACGCTCAACAGTCGGAATCTCAAACTGCGGAACCTCCACTGCGGTTGGGGTGACGCAACTGCGGTTGGGGTACTGCCACTGCGGTTGGGGTACTGCCACTGCAGGGTACCACCACTGCGGTTAAGATACTATAATTGCCGTACCCCCCACTGCGGTTGCGGTACCCCCATGGCGGTTGCGGTACCCCCATGGCGGTTGCGGTACCCCCACTGCAGTTGCCGTACCCCCACTGCGGTTGCCGTACCCCCACTGCGGCTGCGGTACCCCCACTGCCGTTGCTTGGCCGCCGGTTCTCATGTCCGAAGCCGATC
>JANMRE010000439.1:0-20697 GCA_031370885.1 Gemmatimonadaceae bacterium | reverse complement strand
GTCGCCGAAGGTGCGTCACCCGAACTGTCACCAGACGGTCGCTTCGTCCTGTTTGTGAAGGACGGCCAGATTTTTCGCGCGCGTGTCGTGCGTGGTGGAGCGGTGACCTCCATGGATACGGGTGGCAGTCCATTCATTCGCGAATGGGGCCGCAACGGATCGCCGCGCTGGTCTCCCGATGGAAAAAAGATCGCGTTTGTCAGTGATCGCGAGAATCACGCCTTCGTGACGGTGTACGATGTCGCGACGCGCAAGGCCACGTACATCTCGCCAAGTGTCGATTGTGACGGCGGACCAACGTGGTCGCCCGATGGCAAGCGCATCGCGTTCTATCGTCGTCCGGGCACGCCGTTTGGTTTGCAGGCGCAGAACGGGCAAGGAGGCATTGGCAATCCGGCCGGGGCGGCGGCCAACCCCAATGCACCGCGTCAGCCTGGTAACCCGTCGGGTGGCTGCGGCGGCGGCGGATTTGGCGGCGGCGGTGGGCGCGGTGGTGATGGCGCGGGACTCGGCGCGGCGCGTCAGGACAGTTCACTCGGCAGCCTGCGACGATCTCCCGGTTTTTACACTTCGACGTTTACCGGCGGTTATACGCTGTCGCTCATGGTGGCCGATGCCGCCACCGGCGAGGCAAAGGAGTTCTGGCACAACGCGCCGCGCGACAGCGTATTCACGACTGCGGCAAATATGGAGTGGGCCGGTGATCAGGTGATCCTGCCGGTCACGGTGCCCAAGGACGAGTGGGATCGATGGTACGCAATCAGTCTGAGCGGCGGTGATCCCGTGCGTCTCACCACGACCGACGGTCTGATTGAGAATGCGACGTCGTTGGCCCTGTCGCGCGATGGTGGCAAGACGCTGTTCTACTGCACCAATGCGAACGACATCGAGCGTCGGCATATCTGGGCGGTGCCAACGGGCGGCGGCGCGCCAACGCGCATTTCGACCGGTGAGGGCATTGAGACGTATCCGCAGCCGCTCGCGTCAGGGAAGCAGGTGGCAGTGATCTACATGGATGCAAAGACACCTGCATCGATCGCGTTGGTGCCCACAGCCGGTGGCCCGCCGAAAATCATTTTCCCAAAACTCGGCAAAGACTTTCCCACGCAGGCGCATGTGGTGCCCGAAGTGGTGCACACCAAGGCGGCAGACGGTCTCGACATCAGCAACACGCTCTTCGTACCTCAGGACATGAAGCCCGGTGAGAAGCGACCGGCGATGATCTTTGTGCATGGCGGACCGGTGCGTCAGATGATGCCGGGATACCACTACATGCAGTTTTACCACTGGGCCTACGCGGTAAATCAGTGGCTGGCGAGTCAGGGCTATGTGGTGCTGTCGGTCAATTATCGCAGCGGTGTTGGGTATGGTCGCAGCTTCCGTACGGCGCCAAACACGCAGGGGCGCGGCAATTCCGAATATCAGGACGTGGTGGCCGGGGCGAAGTATCTGCAAGGGCGCGCCGATGTCGATCCGTCGCGCGTGGGCATCTGGGGGCTGTCATACGGCGGACTGCTCACGTCGCAGGCGCTGGCGCGCAACTCGGACATTTTTGTGGCTGGTGCCGATCTCGCGGGCGTGCACCTGTACGGCAATGTGATCGACTCCACGAATCTGGCGTTCAAGTCGTCGGCGGTGGGGGCGATTGACGGATGGAAGTCACCGGTGTTCCTGGTGCATGGCGACGACGATCGCAATGTGGACTTCGCGCAGACGGTGGGATTGGTGCAGTTGCTGCGGGCGCGCGGCGTGTATCACGAACTGATTGTGGTGCCGGACGACCTGCACGAGTCGATGTTGCACAAGAACTGGATCGAGACGTTTGACAAGATGGGGGTGTTCCTGAAGCGGTTTGTATGGGAGAAGCAGAGAGCGGCCACGCAGAACTGACGCTATGGCGTGGGCAATACGACGCCTTGCTTCACGCGCATGGTGATCTGCCGCGTGTGCGCGAAGTCGACCAGCGGATTGCCGCGCAGCACCAGAAAACTGGCTTCGTAGCCGCTGGTAAGTTTGCCGAATTTCCGTCCGGGAAAAATCGCGGCTGGCGTATTTTCCGTCCACCATTTAAGCAATGCGAGATTGTCAACGGCGCCCAACGCCGCCAGTTGCGCCGCTTCGAAGTCGGCGGTCCGCTCGTATTCGTCGCTCCCAACGGCAATGTGCACGCCGTGTCGGTGCAGTCGCCGCAGGTTCTCGCGCAGCATGTCTCGCGTGCGGGTCGCCATTGGCGCCTGTTCGCTGGCGGCGGGAACGCGGTTGAGCAGTTCGAGGATTCCGCCGAGCGTTGTCACCACCACCACACCGGCGCGCGCGGCGCGTCGGGCGTCTTCGTCGGAGAGAACATAGCGCGCGAGATGTTCATAGTTGCGCGGATCGTCGCGGTCGGGGCGAAAGCCGGGGAGATGATTGATCTCATCCACGCCCGCGTCGAGCGCCGCCCGAAAGTCGTACGCGGACTCGATGTGCGTGCTAACCCGCAGTCCGGCGGTATGAGCGCGCGTGACAATGTCCGGAAGTAACGCGGGATTGAGTCCCCGCCAATCGCGAAATGTGGTGTCACTTCGGCGCAGCTCGTACTCCTCGGAATAGAGCAGGTACGTCTTGATGAAGTCCGGTTTTTCGGCGAGAATCTGCGGCCACTTGGCGCCGAGCGTCGCGCGGTCATCGATCACCCAATAGAAGCCACCGTCGCCATCGGTCGTCGTCCATGCGCCGCGCGCGATTTGCCGATTGGCAATGGCAATGGGGTGTCCGCCACTGCCGGTGAGACCGCCAAGGGCGAAGGTCGCGTCGAGCGCGCCAGGTACGTTGATGCGCCCGACGAGCGGTGTCGTGAATCGCTTCAGGGCGTTCGGATTCTTGACGTAGAAGACGCCACGCTCGAGGTGCATGCGCGCCACCGCATCAAACCGCGTAGACTCGACATTGTGCGAGTGCGCCTCGCCAAAGGGAGGCACAACGAACGCGCCCGCGAGGTCAGTGGTCTGGTCGACGCGTTGGGGCCGTCGTTCGGTGAATCGACCGTCCATAACGTAGCGGTCTCCGCGACGAAATCCAACGCCATCAAACCACTGTCCGTTGACGTAGGCGTGACTGGTCTGCGGCAGTCCGCGTTGCGGCGTCGTGCCAAGGGCCGTCGGGATCAGCGCTGCTGCGACCAGCAGGTGGATGGCAACGTGGTGAGCGTTCATGACCAGTAGGACCCTATGGATCGACTCAGGGTTCGCGCAAGGCTGGTGGGGGCGGAGGAGAGGGCGGAAGAGTGAGCAAACAAAGGGGGTGAGGGTGGAGCGGTGGGTGGAGCGGTGAGCGGTGAGGGCAGAGCTTCTGGCGGAAAGGGAACGCCCCCTATCAGTATTGGTGGGTCGAACCCAACGACTTCCCCTCGCGCTTCGGACCATCATGTTGACGTTTCCGTCACCCTATTGCCAGGTGCTCGCACTGGCGAGTCTGTGCCTCGTGCCAGTCGCTCCAGTGGCGGCACAGCAAACCACGCCACGCATTGCGACCAAGGCCGCCATCATCGCGCGCGGCGACTCGCTGCAACTGCCCGGCAAATGGACACCGCCTCCGGGAGACGCCCTGTCGCATCATACCGCCGGCTTCGCGACAACGCTGTGCGCCGCAGTATTCCTTACCGGCCTTGAGCCCGCCGATGCGGCCGCCAACGTGGGGTTCTTTTCCGGTCCGTTGGCGTATCGCTCGCAAGTGAAGGACACGGTGATCGATCGCGTGCATCAGACCGTGCGACTCACACTCAAGAACGGCGTCACGCGGGTCGCGAAGCGTTACGGCAGCCAGGGATGCGTGGCCCTGCCAATTGGTGCCGACTCGGTGTTCTTCACGCCAAGCGTTGTGACATCAGCACTGCCGCCGGCCGCGAGCACGCGGTGGCCCATGGGAGACGTCCTGCCAAAAGCCTCGTGGCCAACCAACGTTGACTCGGCGCTCGTGGCCCGCGCGATGGACGAGGGATTCGGGCCGCCAAACGCGATGACGCAGGCGTTCGTAGTCACGTACAAAGGACGCATCATTGGTGAACGGTACGCCAAGGGCATTGGCATTCACACACCGCTCGAAAGCTGGTCGATGGGGAAGAGTGTCACCGGCACGCTGATCGGGCGCCTTATCCAGATGGGCACGTACACGCTCGAGCAGCCCGCACCGATTCCCGAATGGCAGACGCCGGGCGATCCGCGCCAGAAGATCCGCATCATGGATATCATGCGTATGTCCAGCGGACTGCGACTGCGCGCACCGCAAGATCCGGACTTCGATCCGACACTTGGCTATGCCGATCATCTGTACCTGTACGCCGGTACCGCGAATTCCTATCAGTGGGCGGCGACACGTCCACCGCAATGGCCACCGAATACGGTGGGTCGCTACCGCAACACCGATCCCGTGTTGGCGAGTTACCTGGTACGATTGGGCGCCGAGAAACGCGGCGAGAACTATCATGCGTTTCCCACGCGTGCACTGTTTGACAAGATTGGTATGCGTGACGCGACGATCTACACCGATCCGTACGGCAACTTCCTGGGTCAGGGCTACGAAGTGATCGCGGCGCGTGACTGGGCGCGGTTGGCCAACCTCTACTTGCAGGACGGCGTGTGGAACGGCGAACGTTTGTTGCCTGCGGGCTACGTGACATACGTCCGCACACTGGCACCGGCGTGGGTGGCTGACGGACGTCCGGTGTATGGCGGCGGATTTTTCTGGGTGAATGGTGACGGCGCGGAACCGATGCCTCGTGACGCGTTCGCGATGCTCGGTGCCGGCGGACAAAGCGCGTGGATCGTGCCGTCGCACGGTCTGGTGATCGTGCGCATCGGCAAGTATCGCGGCGCCGACCAGGGCGAGGCGGCACGTCAGAAAGCCACGACAACGTTGATGAGCGCGGTGCGTCGGCTGTAGCGCAGCCGCGCTCGCATGAGGGAGAGCTACGCGGGCAGCACCCCGATTTGCCGAAGCATACCGGCTTCGTCGAAGACACCCTGCAGCCGGGTGACGCGTCCGTCGGCGATGGCCAACAGCGCGTTTACCGTCACGCGGACCGTGCGGCCCGTGGCGGGGATCCCGAACAGATTCCCGGTGTGGGTGCCATGGAGCACGAACCGCACGGCGGCCGCCGACTCGGTCGCGAATACGTGGACGATCTCATGGCGCATGTCGGGGAAGCCGGCATAGAATGCCACGGCGAATCCTTCGTGATGATCCCGCGACATCGGGGGGTTGCCGCCCAGTTCCGCAGTGTAGTCCGGCGCACACAGCGTGGGATCGGGACCACCGCGCAGACGATCCTGCGCCGCGAAAAAGGCCATGGCGAGTTGTTCATTGGCGACCACGCGCGTCGAGTCCATGGGGGGAACCTCTCGGGTTGGGGGATATTGCGGTGTCACTGCCAATAGGAAACCACCTTTCCTATAAATATGCAAGGGGATTGCGTAAATTGATGAATGCCCACTTCACTCCGCCCCACGCCCGAACTTCGCGCCGAGCGCAATCGCCGGCTGTATCGCTCGCTCACACGGACCCTGCGCGAATACAATCGGCGTCTGGTGGAGGGGCTGCACGCCCGCGGCTTTCCCGACTTCTCACCGGCGTTTCCCGTCTTGCTGTCCAACGTCGATCTGGCGGGCACCCCAATCGGCGTGGCGGCCAAACGAGCAGGCGTGAGTCGGCAAGCGGTCGGCCAACTGCTCAGCGAGGTCGAACGCTGTGGCTACGCGCGTCGAGAACGTTCGCCTACCGATGCGCGGGTGACGATTATTCGCTTCACCACGCGGGGTCGACGCATGCTGGCCGTGGTGCTGGAATTGGTGGACGAGATTGAAGACGACTTCGCGCGCCAGCTCGTGAGCGGCGACTTCGCGCGGCTTCGGGTGAACATGCAACGCATCGCCGACTCGATTGATCCGGATGGTGCCTTCGGTGTGGGCGACGTTGATACGCCGTGAGCCGCCGGGAAGTCGACCACCGGTTACCACCGAACGCACGAGCAACCTTGCTACGGAAAAGTCGGTAATTCTCCGATCCTGCGCGTTTTCGCGGCGAGGAGTACATTCGCACCTTCAGTAGGCACGAACCCTATTCGCCCGCGCTAAAAACTTGGGTATGCCCGCGTCACCGTCGCGCGATAGTCGCTCCCCCGATCCATTCGAACTGCAAGCCCACCATCACCTGGCCGCAGGGCGATGGCGCAAGGCGCGTGACGCATTCAAGGAGCTGTGCAAGCGCGACCGCGTGAAATTCCAGCCGTTGCTTATCGAAGCAAACGTTGGGCTTGCCCGCAGCATGCTTCACAAGCGACTGGTTGCCGACGCGCAGCAGGTTTTGGAGTACCTCAAGACGATCGCGTCACCTGAAACCATCGCCGCACTCGAATCGGAAATCGCCACCGCGTCGGTCGGTGCGTCAAAGCCCGCGTCCGATCCCGTCGCATTGCTGGCTGAGGGATTGCTGCCGCCAAACGACCGATGTCGAATGGCCGATGGGCTGGTGGTCGCGTTCAGTCGTGGCACGATGGAAACCGGAAACGCTGCACAGGCGCAGGTGGTAGCTGATCTCCGCGCGATTCAGCAGGCCATCGAAGCCACGTGCCTCGACGATCCTGATCGGGCGCTGGACCTTGTTCGCCCGCTCAAACGTGACTCCGCGTTCGCGCATTGGCGGTTGTTCGTTCGAGCGGTTGTCGCGTATCAGCGGGGCGAGTTCGAAAAGGCCAGACAGTATTTCGAGCAGTTGCCAACCGACTCGGGGCCGGGGCGCGCCGGTGCGGCCTGGCTGCTGGCAATTGGTGTGCGGGTGGACACCAGCGGACAGGCGCCACGGCTAGAAGCCGTGCTCGACGCAGCGGGAGCGCTGAGTGGCGAACCTGGATGGGGGCGGGTGCTGGCTCGAGCCGAAGCGCTGTGGCGAGCCGATAAGCATGCGGCATCCTATCGCGCAGTGCGCACTGCGAAGGCGTCCTTTCCGTCAGACGGCGTGGATCTGACGTCTGCACTCTCCGAGTTCTATTTCAAGGCCGCGACCGCACTGCACGACGATCACCGCAGTCCCTACCTGGATATGCTGTCGGAGATTGAAGAGCTTCGTCGCGAAAAGAATCCAACAGAATTACGGCTGATCCGCCGGATACTCTGCTTGTTGGCCACCTCGGGACCCGGCCGCGACTTTGAAACGGAGGACATGCGGCAACTGTGGGTAGGCTTTCTGCAGGGTCACGAACGTGCTCATGGCGCCAACCCTCGCCTCGCCTCGGCGGCATGGTGCTGGTTGGGTGAGGTGCTCGCGCGACCGCTGCCGCCACCGACATTCTTTCGGCGGACGCCAAAGCACGACGACAGTGGCGACGCCATAGCGGCGCTGGAAAAGAGTATCGCGCTCGACCCCACCAATATCAGGGCTCACCTCGTGCTGGCGTCGGTGTTTGCGACGGCCAAACGTGTGCGCGACCGGAATCGCCTGCTCGACGTGATGGCCGCTCGCTTTCCCAACGACAAGGGCGTGCTGCTGGCCGTTGGTGCTGCCTGCCTTGATCGAAAGGCAACTGTGAAGGCCACCGATTATTTCGCGCGTGCGCTGGCGCTTGACCGGTTGGATCCGACCACGCCTGATCTGCTCGTGTCGGCGTATCACCGGTTGGCCTTGCAGCACATGCAAAAGGGCCGTATTGCGGAGGGACGACGGGTGATGGATCGGGCCAGCGAATTCGGACTGAACACGTCGGAAAACCTCGTGCGCAGTCGGTGGTGTCTGGCCGCGCGGCGCGGTGTCCTGGAAGCGCTGTACGGCGATGCGCCGCTGAGCGTGGTCTCGCTGGATGAGGCGCGCGCAATCAGTCCCTCGCCCGCCGCCTTCGCGTTCTTTGTTCGATCGGCGTGGACACACTACGATATCCGTCGGCCACTTCCTGCGTCGCTCGAAACGGAACTGAAGCGTGCGGCAACGGAACAACCCAATGTACGCGACGCGGTCACGCTCGTGCAGCTTCGACTGTACTGGACAAGCGAGGGACTCCTGCCGCGCCCCGGCACCGTCGAGGAGTCATGGCTTCGGCGCTATCTCAAAGCGGCTGCGCGAAAGCCGTTCACGCGCGATGACGCGGTGAGCCTCCTGGAGCTGTTACGGCGACTTCACGGATTTCGCGAGGAAACGCTGGCCTTCACCTCACCGGTGCTGAAGCGAGACCCGACCGACCCGTTGTTCCGTCTCTATCGCGACCTGCTGCAACCGTTTCCGATGCTCACCCGCTCCGCGATCGAAAACATCCTCGCTGAAGCTCGGCTCCGAAAGGACGTCGTAGCCGAGCAACTGGCGCACGAAGCCGTTGGTCAGCTCGGCATGATCGGATTGGCTCCTCGGATATGGGAAGATGATGATGAAGATGATGATGACGGATTTGATTTTGATGATGAAGAAGATATGGACGACTTCGACGATGACGACTTGATTCCGTCTCGCCGCCCGAAGGGATCGCCAGAGGTCGCCTCAGCACTCGCCGCGCTGATTGCACAGATGGCGGCCAACATGGCAAGGGGCAAGCCTGTCAAGCCGGTATCGCCGGTCAAGATCGTCATGCCTGCAGATCTCGCAACGCCTGCGGAGTTGAATACGAAGCGCCCCGACAAAAAGCCGGCCGTAGCGCCGGATCCTCATCAGTCCGACTTGTTCTGACCATGAACCCATATCTTGTGCTTGGCGTGCCGCTGGACGCCGACGATCAGACCATCCGCCGGGCCTATCTCGACGGCATCAAGCTGTGGCCACCCGATGTCGACCCTATTCGATTCCAAGCCGTCAACTCGGCCTACGAATCGATCAAGACTGAGGCGAATCGACACCGACACACATTGTGCGATATCACCCCGCCGGGGGATTCGCCGCTCGATGTGTTCGTCCGCTACGTGCGGCTCCGTCGCCCGCCGCAGGCCCTTTCGTTCGAGACGATGAAGGAGTTGCTGCGAGCATGTACGAAGAACTGACGCCGGTTCCCATCGGGCCCGACGCTGCAGAGCGTGATGCGGCGGAACGTGATGCCGCCGAACTCGACGAATGGAAGCGCGTGTTGCGCGCGGACTTCGACCGTTGGCTTGAATCGCTGGATGACGTTCCGGACAGCGAGGATGCAAACGGAGACGTGGGTGACGTGCCCGACCTGTATTCCTTTTACGAGCAACTGGCCGCCTCCACCACCGAGGCGCGCAAGTCCAATCGCCGAACGGCGGAGGCCTACAGTCAGTGGAGCAACACACTGTCGGGATTTGACAGCGAACTGCGGCTGCTGCGCGAACAACTGGCCAAACAGCCGGTGGCGCGCGATGACACGTTGCCGCGATCCTGGTGTCTGGCGTTCATCGAGATCACCGACCGCATGCATCGTCTGGCTGCCGCGTTCGCCAACTCACCGCGCCCTTCGTGGATCGGTGGCGACGCGCGATGGCGCGCGGCGTGGGAAACGCAACGGCAGGGTTACGATATTTTCATGGCGCACACCGACGCGCTCGTCCTTCAGGCGGGTCTCACCCGAATCGAGGTGCTGCATGCACCGTTCGATCCCGCGAAAATGTCTGCGGTTGTCGCCGAGTATGATGCGCGTTGGCCGAAAAACACGGTGATCGAAGAAATCACGCCCGGCTATCTGTGGCGCGGCGAACTGCTGCGCGTGGCACACGTAAAGGTCTCCACCGGTGAGCGTCCATGACAAAGGCAAAACATCCATGAGCGAGCTGATTGTCGGAATCGATCTTGGCACTACCAACTCGGTGCTCGCCGTGGACATCGACGGCGAGATCAAGGTGCTCAGCATCCATGGCCAACCCACCATGCCCTCATGCGTTGGCCTTGATGCGAGCGGCGCGCTCGTGGTGGGGCAGGCGGCAAGGAATCAAGCTATCGCTGCGCCCGACGCGACCATTCTCTCCATCAAGCGCCGGATGGGCGAGGAGGTCCGGCTGCCGCTTGGCGGGCGCGAGTATTCACCGGAAGAGATTTCGTCATTCATTCTGCGTGAGCTCAAGATTGAAGGCGAGAAGCAACTTGGTCGAACCATCCAAAAGGCCGTCATCACGGTGCCCGCGTTCTTCAGCGATCGGCAGCGCAAGGCCACGCAAGTGGCTGGCGAGTTGGCCGGATTGGACGTCGTCAGAATTATCAACGAGCCCACCGCCGCTGCGCTGGCCTACGGTGCCGGTGACACTCCCAACGAAACGATTCTCGTGTACGATTTGGGCGGCGGCACGTTTGATGTATCGGTGGTGTCGGTGCAGGAGGGCGTGGTGGAGGTACGCGCGAGCCACGGCGATACCCATTTGGGCGGTGACGATTTCGACCAGTTGCTGGTGGAGCACGCCCTGCGTGAGTTCGAGAATCGACACGGCACCAACCTGTCCGGCGACGACCGGGTGCTTCGTCGGTTGCGAATCGTGCTGGAGCGCGCGAAGTGTCGGCTGTCCGACGAACCGTTCGTGGCGGTGCGCGAGGAGTACCTTGACGGTCGACAGCATCTCGACATCGAGATTCAGCGCCACGACTACGAGATGCTGATTGGGCCGCTGCTTGAGAAAACACTGCTCTCGGTGCATCACGCGTTGCGCGACGCCGCGCTGCTGCCACAGGCCATCAATCGCGTGATGCTCGTGGGCGGCTCGACGCGCACGCCGCTGGTTCAGGCCTTGTTGCGCGATCGGTTGAAGATGGAACCACGGTGGGAAATCGATCCGGATCTTATCGTGGCGATGGGCGCGGCGATGCAGGGCGCGATGCTGGCCGGCGCCACGCGTCATTCGATTCTCGTGGACATCACGCCTCACACGTTCAGCACCACGTCGCTCGGGGAGTGGAACGGCGTTGAGCGTCTGGTCTCGGTGCCGATCATTGTACGCAACACGCCGTTGCCGGCCAGCAAGTCGGAGCTGTTCTTCACGTTGTACGACAATCAGGACGCGGTGAATGTGGACGCACGCCAGGGTGAGGAGATGGTGCCCGAGCTGAATGCGCTGGTTGGCGAGTTTGTCGTGGAAGGGCTCAGTCGTGTCCCGTCGGGCAATCCAGTGGTGGTCCATTTTGAACTGGACCTCAATGGGCGGCTCAAGGTGACCGCGACGGAAAAACATACCGGACTGGCCAAAACGGTCACGATGGACACGCGCGGTACCCATGCCCTGGATGTCGACGAAGCGCGCCGCAACATTGCGTCGCTCATGCAGCCGTTGGAGTCGCGTGACGACGACGATCTGGCCGAAGGCGAAGACCCAGACGAGGTGCGGGAGCGGTTGTTGTCCTCGGCCAAGGACCTGCGCAAGCGCGGCGAGGCGCTGCTCACGAAGAACATCAATGACGACGACGCGCGGGAGATCCGCGAGCTGATTCACGCGAGTTCCGGCGCGATCGCCGACCGCGAATGGGAGCGACTCGGGGACATGAATGACACGTTGTCCGATCTGGTGTTTTATCTCGAGGACTGACGTGCAGATTACCTGTCCGGCCTGCGGCAAGATCGCCGTGTCCGCTGCGATTCACCCCTGTGACCGGTGCGGATGCGACCTCTCCACGCTGCGCGATATTCGTCTTGCCGCGAACGCGCTGCTCCGCGAGGCGAAATTCGCCCTGGCCGACGGCGATGGCCATGACGCGCTGGCCTATGCCACCCTGTCGTGGAGTTTGGTGCACAGCGCGGTCACCGCGAGCGTCGCGTGCCTCGCGGCGGCAGCACTGGGTGACCCGGCGTTGCTCGCGCGCTGGCGGCGCCGGTTGACCTGATGGCGGGTCGAACGAACTACCGGTTGTTTTCTCAAACCCTGCGTGACATGTGCGATTCGCGTTTCCACGGTGCACGGCATCTGTTTGCTCTGGCGTCGGCATTATTGTTGCTGCCAGCAACCGGGCACGCTCAACGGACCGCCCGGGGATCGACGAAGGCGGAGCCTCCCGCGCCCGCGGCACCGGCGCTCACTGCCGACGCGCTCAAGGGTTTCCAGATGCGCTCGATCGGTCCGGCGCTTGTCACGGGGCGTATCGCCGACATCAAGATCGATCCGAACAACCCGAGTACCTGGTACATCGCCACGGCGTTTGGCGGAGTGTGGAAGACCGTCAATCGCGGCGCGTCATTCACACCGCTGTTCGATGATCAGAGCACACACAATTTGTGCTGCGTGGAGATTGATCCGCGAAACTCCAGTGTGCTTTGGCTTGGCACCGGTGAGAATCACAGCCAACGCAGCGCGCACTTTGGCGACGGATTGTTCAAGTCCAGCGATGCGGGCAAGACGTGGAAGCGGGTGGGACTCGCCCAGTCCGAGCACATTGGCAAGATCATCATCGATCCACGCAACTCCGATGTAGTATACGTGGCGTCGCAGGGGCCGCTGTTTTCGGCCGGTGGTGAGCGCGGGGTGTACAAGACGATCGATGGCGGCGTCACGTGGACGCGCAGCCTGTTCATCAGCGAGAATACCGGCATAACCGACATCGCGTTTGATCCGAAAAACGCCGACGTGCTGTACGCGGCGGCCTATCCTCGTCGACGCCACGTAGGGCAGGCCATCGGTGGCAGTCCGGAGGGCGGAATCCACAAGTCCAGTAACGGCGGCGCCACGTGGACCAAGCTCACGAACGGTCTCCCCACTGGCGATGTGGGACGCGCCGCGCTGGTGATTGAAGGTCGCACGACGCCCACGCAGATCCTCGCGTTTTTCGAAGCGAGCGCCGGTCAGTCGGGGCTGTACCGGTCCACCGATGACGGCGCCACGTGGGTGCGCTTCGGCAAGAACGCGCAGGGCGCCGGCGGGCGTGGCGGAGGTGGTGGTGGTGGTGGTGGTGGTGGTGGGGGCGGCCGAGGCGGAGCAGCGGCGGCGCCGATCACGGCGGCTGACAGTGCACGCGTGGCGGCGGCACGTGAGAACTGGTTTGCCAGCGGCACCGGTCAGTACTACAGTGAGCTCTTCCTCGATCCGCAGCGCGTGGGCCACGTGTATGAGGTGGGGACCAACCTGGCGCGCAGTACGGACGGTGGCGCCACGTGGTCGAACACCAATTGGGAAGCCCGCGGCGTACATGTCGATCATCATGCCATGGCGTTCGACCCGCTGGACAAGAATCACATCCTGCTTGGCAACGATGGTGGTCTGTACGAAACGTACGACTTTGGCGACACCTGGAAGTTCCACGCCACGCTACCCATCACGCAGTACTATCGCGTGGGCGTGAACAATGCCAAACCGTTCTACTACGTATGTGGCGGCACGCAAGACAACTTCTCGCAGTGCGGCCCGTCGCGTACCACGAATTCGTGGGGCATTCGCAACAGCGACTGGTTCAATATTGTCGGTGGCGACGGATTCCAGGCGCGCGGGCACATGGAAGACCAGAATGTCTTCTTTGGCGAGTCGCAGAATGGCGGGCTCTCGCGCTTTGACCTGCGCACTGGCCGAGGGCAGGGCATTCGTCCCACCACCGCATCGACCGGCGGTGATGACGGCGGAAGCACCGCAGTTCCGGTACCAGCAACTGCGGTTGCAGTACCCCCCACCGCAGTTGCAGTACCAGCAACTGCCGTTGCAGTACCAGCAACCGCCGTCGCAGTTACTGCAGTTCGCGATCGCACCAACTGGGACGCGCCGTTTGTATTGAGTCCGCACAATCCCGATCGCATCTACTTCGCCAGTCAGTTTGTGTATCGCAGCGACGACCGTGGCGATAACTGGACGCGCATCAGCGCCGATCTGTCGCGCCAGTTGAATCGTGACACGCTGCCAATCATGGGTAAGGTGTGGCCACGCGGATCGGTGGCGCTCAATGCGTCCACCACGGAATTGAGCAATGTGGTGGCAATCGATGAGTCTCCGGTGATGGAAGGGCTGCTTTGGGTGGGCACTGATGACGGACTCGTGCAGGTGACGGAAGATGGTGGCAAGACCTGGCGTCGCATCGAGCTGTTTCCCGGCGTTCCGAAGTTCACGTATGTGAGTGACGTGCACGCGTCACCACGCGATGCCAACACAGTGTTCGTCACGCTCAACAACTGGCAGCGCGGCGACTACGCGCCGTACATCGTGCGCAGCACCGACCGCGGGCGCACGTGGACCAACATTTCCAGCAACCTGCCGGCGCGTCACGACGTGTGGGCCATCGCGCAAGACCACGTGAATGGCGAGTTGCTGTTCGTGGGTACCGAGTTTGGCTTGTTCACCAGTGTGGATGGTGGCAAGCAATACGTGAAGCTTACGAGTGGTCTGCCGGTCACGCAGGTGCGCGACCTCACGCTGCACAAGCGGGAAAGCGATGTGGTGATGGCCACCTTTGGACGAGGCTTTTACGTGCTGGATGACTACTCGGCGTTGCGCGAAATCACGCCGCAGAGCCTGAGCGAACCGGCGCGATTGTTTCCGTTGCGTCACGCGTATTCGTTTGTGCCCGGTGGCCTCGCGCCGGCCGGTGCCGCCGGCGCCCTCGCCATCAGCGGCAATTTCAGCACGCCCAATCCCCCGGTGGGAGCCTGGATCACGTACAATGTGAAAGACTCGTTGCCGCCCGATGCGAAGTTGGTATTGACGATCAGCGACAACAGCGGCAAGCAGATTCGCCGATGCGAGGTGGACCGCAGCGTCGGCCTGCGACGGTTCGCCTGGAATCTCAACAGCGATCCTGTTGCACCCGACAGTGCAGCCGTGCGTCGCCTCACGGCGCAATTCGCTGGACAACCTGGTGCAGCGGCCCCAACCGACAGCACGCCGCGCGTGCCGCGACCGGACGCCCTGACGTCGTGTGCGATCAGCACCACGGCCGGCGGATTTGGCGGTGGAGGCGGTGGCGGTGCTGGCGGTGCCGGTGCCGGTGGTCCTGGTGGTCTCGCCGCGGCGTTGCGGGGTCAGCCGCAGCGCGTGCCAGCCGGTGTGTATAAGGCGAGCATCGGCAAGATCACAGGCACGACAGTAACGCCGATTGGTCCGAGCCAGAGTTTCAGCGTGCTGCCGTTGCTGCAACCGTAGGCACGATGTACGCATCGTTGGTCCTGAACAACTCCCCAACACCTGCCTTTACGAGCCCTTGATGAAGATCACGTCCATTCGCGCGTATCAGGTCGATTTGCCTCTTCGTGAAGGCAGCTACAAGTGGTCGGGTGGCAACTCGGTGTCGGTGTTCGATTCCACCGTGGTTGCGGTTGAAACGGATGAGGGTCTCACAGGATGGGGCGAGATCTGTCCACTGGGGCCAGCGTATCTGCCGGCGTATGCGCGCGGCGCGCGCGCCGGGATCGCGGAGATGGCGCCGCAGTTACTGGGGCTCGACCCACGGGCACTTGGGCTGCTTAATGAGCGCATGGACGCCGCCATGCGTGGTCATCCGTATGTGAAGTCGGCCATCGACATGGCGTGCTGGGACATTCTTGGTAAGGCCAGTGGGCTGAGTGTGGCCATGCTCATGGGTGGCCACGTGGGATCCAATTTCGCACTCTATCGGGCAATCTCGCAGGACACCCCGGCGCGCATGGCGGCGCGGATCGCGGAGTATCGCGCCGAGGGCTATCGCAAGTTTCAATTGAAGGTGGGGGGCGACCCGGAGACCGATATCGAACGGATTCAGGCGGCGGCGGCCGAGTTGAGTCGCGGTGATGTGCTGATTGCCGACGCCAACACGGGATGGACACAGCACGAGGCCGTGCGGGTGGCCGATGCCGTGCGTGACGTGAATGTGTATATCGAACAACCGTGCATGACCTACGAGCAGTGCCTGGCGGTGCGTCGGCATACGAATCGTCCGTTCGTGCTGGATGAAGTGGTGGACGGCATCGACATGGTGGTGCGCGGCGTGGCCGATCAGGCCATGGATGTGATCAACCTCAAAATCTCCAAGGTGGGTGGCCTCACCAAGGCACGGCAGATTCGCGATCTCTGCGTGTCGCTGGGTATCGCCATGACCATCGAGGACACGTGGGGCGGTGATATCATCACCGCAGCCATCGCGCATCTCGCGCACAGCACGCCGGAACGGTTACTCTTTTCGTCAACCGACTTCAATTCGTACCTGACGGTGTCCATCGCGGACGGGGCACCGCAACGTGTGCAAGGGCGTCTGGCGGCGTCGACGCGGCCGGGCCTGGGGGTTACGCCGATTCTGTCGGTGCTTGGGGAGCCGGTGTTCCAGACTGCATAGAATTCGTTGCGACCTTCGCGGTTGAATTGGTTTTTCATTTCTCTACCGCAGGGTTCGCAGAGGTCGCAGAGAACATCGCTCAGCGCGAGTTCGAAGAGATTCAACCGCCAGGGACGCGAAGGTCGCCAAAGACGACGTTGTGGAACAAGAAAGGCACTTCTCCGCGACCTCCGCGTACCCTGCGGTGAAGCAGTTGCAGTTCGAGCCGAAATCAGCTGAGCGCGACAGGCCTGGCGTCGTGTACATCGATAAGCGCCAGTCGCCGCAAGTGCACGGAGTCGGCCGCACCCACGAACGCCATGGTGCTACCCGATTCGCGGAGCGCGCTTTTGAGTTGCGTAAGCCCGCCACAGACATATCGATTGCACAGGTTCGAGCGCAGGTCGCGCGGCAACGCACAGCCAACGGACGTGTGATAGACACACGATCCGCGGTAATGGCGCCGCGGCAGGTGCGCGGCGTAGGCCGTCAGCAATGCCTCCGCCGTCAGCTCCGGATACTGTGCGCGTACCCGACGCAGACTGTCTTCTCTCAAGAAGGCGTGATCGCCACCGGCAGTGCAACATTCGCCGCGACAGGTGGCGCAGCTCCGCCCAAGGATTACCGCCAGATTCCCCGACTCGTCGAGCGCACCCACCATCAGATCGGGATGCGCGTCGGCGTACGCCGCGGTCACTTCTGCTGTTGGCTTGGCGGTACTGTCGCTCCCCGCGGCCGCGAACACACGACGCAGTGTGGCCTGCAGGCGATCCAGAAAAGCGCGCCGTGTGCGCAGTGGCAGCGGTGCTGTTTCGCGGGTGTTGGCCGGCACCACGGCAATCGGAATCGGCTCGCGCCCCGGCGGTATCGCCACCGATTGCGCGATGCGTTCAGCATGCGCGCGGATGTTCGCGTTGCGCTGGCGTTGGGCGGCGATAGGAAGATGGCGAAGCGACATTGCCCTGAAGGGTACTCGGCGGACGCGTCGCGCGCCCGCCGAATGGCACCATTATCGCTTCGGATCGAGGATCTGCGAGACGCGATCCACCACGTCGCCCCAATGCGCGCGCTCAATGGCGCTGGTGGCCGTGAGCGCGTTGGCTCTCGCGACGCGCTGAATCTCGCGCAGTTGTGCGCGCGCCACTGCGGGCAGGTCACTTTGCGGCACGTTGGGTGCTGTGACGAAGGGCAACGGACGCGTCGGCGCTCCGGCTCCCGGCAACGGCGCGGGCGCCGGTGGCGGGTTGATCAGCGCTTCGAGTCGTTGCAGATACACGCGTTGCAACTGCCGTCGACCAGGGTCGGGTGCTGGCCCGTTCCACATGCTGCGTTTGAGATCAGCCAGGTATTCGACCAGTGGATACGCGTTCGCCGCATCATAGCGTTCTGATTCGGCCAGTCGACCAAGTCGCGCGCTGCTGAGCAGCGACGTGACCACACCGGCCTGTCGGGCGGCCAACACGGTGCTGGGACCGATGCGGGAGATGATCTCCTGCGGACGCAACCAGGCAGGTGTGGTGATGACGTGTTCACTGAGGAACGCCAGCGCGGCTTTCTGTGTGGCCTTGGGCACCACGCGAAACACGGCACCGGCCTGATCGGACGTTTTGAGATCAACGTTCACACCGCCGATCACCGTGGCCACGTGCCCCATGTATCCGGCCCAGCGACCGATTGCTTCTTCGTACACTTCCGTCAGATCGGCGTAGTCTTCGCCCGACGTGGTGGTCCACGCGACAAGATTGGGGATCATCTTCTTGTAATTCATCACGGCATAGGTTGACGATTTCACCGGATCGTCGCCCAGATCTTCCGTCTGCACGCGTGGATCGGCGCTGCCCAGCCCCTGCGGCGTGAATCGATAGGGCATCGGGCCCGACTGATTGGTGAGCCAGCGATGGAGTGTGGGCTTTTCGTCGTCGGCGGTACGGGACGCGATCACACGGTATCCCCAGTTGATGGCGAAGTCGTCGAAGGGTCCGAGGCGTCGAATGAAATCTTTGGTCTTGAGCCCGTCTCCCGGTTGCGCGACATAGTTCTGACGCGCGTAGTCCATGATGGTCGCACTCACTCCGTACGTACTGGTAAACGTCGGGGAGCGCAGCGAGTCGGTGGGAAACGACGACGACGCAATCATGTTGTGCTGAAGCCCAAGTGCGTGCCCGATTTCGTGGGCAATCACCTGATGCATCGTTTCGCCCATCAGTTCATCGGGTATTTCCAGCGACCGCGCCAGCGGATTGGAGGCGCCGGTCTCCATGATGAGCCAGTTGCGATACGACCGCATGTGGTTGTGGAACCAGGTGATTTCACTGTTGATGATCTCGCCCGAACGCGGGTCATGCGTGTGCGGACCCACGGCGTTGCGCACCAGACTGGCCGCCCAGCGCACCATCGAATAGCGCGCATCATCCGGGTCGAAATCCGGATCCTCGGTCCTGGTGGGCGCGTCTCGGGCCACAATGGCGTTCTTGAATCCGGCCCTCTCAAATACCTTCTGCCAACTTTCCACGCCTGACTTCACATACTGCTTCCACCGGGTTGGGGTGGCTGGATCGAGATAGTACACGATGGGTTTGACGGGCTCCACCAGTTCGCCGCGTGCATACGCTGTGGGATCCTTCGGTTCGAGTCGCCATCGTGTAATGAACTGCTGCGATGCCGCTTTCTGCTGATCGAGACCGTAGTTCACCCGCTCGATGGAAAAGAATCCAACTCGCTCGTCAAAGTTTCGCGAGCGCATGGGCACCTTGGGCAACAGCACCATCGATTGCCGGGTTTCCATGGTGACCGTGCCCCCATTGCGGTCATCGGGAGGAGTCGCGGCGTCAAACGTCTGCACCTGCCGTACTTCAATGTTGATGGGGAATCCGCGCATGCTGCTGATGTAGCTGCGCGCGGGATCGAAGCGGCGCACGCCGTAGGTGCGTCGTTGATCGGCATTGAGTCCCGATGTGGCCGGATTGTCGGTGGCGAAGAAATCGGTCACGTCAATCACGTACGCGGTGCTGTCCTTGCCGAACGCCGATATGGCAAACGCGCCAATGATGGGCGCGAAGTTGTTCTGCGCCACGCTGCGGGCGATGGGCAGGGAATCGTCGGCCACCGCATCGGTGCTGATGCTCTTGAGGAGAATGCGGTCGTTGACCCGTTCCCAGCGAATCATGCGTTCGTTGAGCGACGAGCCCGCTGTCTGAAATCCACCGCTTCCGGAAGGGGCGCCGGAAACGCGGGTGACCATCAGGAAATCCCGTCCCATGAGCGAGTCGGGCACTTCGAAGAAGTAGCGGTCGTCAACCCGGTGAACAGTGATGCTACCCTTCTCGGTGTGCGCGCGCGCCGTGATGACCTGCGCGTAGGGCCGAGGCGCTCGCCGGGCGGCAGCGGTGGCGGCGCTCGCTGCGTCGGGCGCCGAAGGTGGTTGTGTGGGCGGTTGGGTGGGTGGCGTCTGCGCCCCAAGGGTGAGCGTCAGGCTACGGCACAGACAGGCGAACGGGATGATATGGCGCACAGCGGACATCGCGGCTCCGGGAGGGGACGCGGTACATTACCACCAGTCCTCGGAGAATTCCAACCAACGATGCCCCCATGAATCAGGATCAGGATCTTCACACACCCATCGAGGGCACGGACGGCATTTTCGTGCTGCGCGGCAGCGGTATCACGCGTGGCTGGAACGGCATCCGTTACAAGACCGGACTCTCCGCGAAGAACGTCAATGCGAAAAAGCTGTCGATGAACGTGGCCACGATTCCACCGGGCGCCGTGGCATACGCGCACATTCATGTCGATTTCGAAGTGATGTTGTACATCCTGCAAGGTTCAGTGCGACACGAGTACGGTCCGTCGCTTGAGTATCGCGTGGACAACACGGCGGGCGACTTCATTTTCATCGAACCGGGCGTACCGCATGAGGTGTGCAATCTCAGCGACACGGAGCCGGTGCTGGCCGTGGTGGCCCGGTCTGATGCCAGCGAGTGGGAGCACATTGTGGATTTCCCGAGTAAGCGGCGACCGGCGGCACTCTGACACCGCAAGAGATGCGCAGACTTCCTCTCCTTGTGGCTGGTGTGCTGGGTGCGACGGCCGTTGCGGCATGTTCACGCGGCGCCAACGGCAACGCGGCCGACTCCTCCACCGTGTCATCAGTCGCGATCGTCCCCGATGCGCGCATCGCCGTCCCCCGTCTCGGCCCGGCCGGTGACTGGCCGATGCCCGGCGGCGACTACTCGAACTCGCGCTTCGCCGAGTTGGACGAGATTACGTCGGCCAACGTCAAGCAGTTGCATGTGGCATGGGCGATGTCCACTGGTGTGTTGCGCGGACACGAAGGACAACCGCTCGTGATTGACAGCACGATGTACGTGATTACGCCGTATCCGAACGTCGCCTATGCGATCGATCTCGCGGCGGCGGGTCAGCCGCTCAAGTGGCGCTTTCGTCCGGAGAGTGCGCAAGCGGCGGCGGGCCGCGCGTGCTGCGACGTGGTGAATCGCGGTGCGTCGTTCGCCGATGGTCTGCTGGTGTACAACCTGCTTGACGGGCACACGGTCGCGG
>JANMRE010000419.1:0-1673 GCA_031370885.1 Gemmatimonadaceae bacterium | reverse complement strand
CGCGTCCATTCATCGAACCGGGGCGCCGGCTCGATGTCGAAGTGGGCACCGCGCAGACTCTCGACGTCTGCTTCGCTGGCCCGCACCACTTCACCGGCGACGTCGTGGAAAATGTCGAAATCGCGCGAATACCGCGGCGACGAGTCGGCCGCGTTGGAAATGATACGGCCCGCGAAGTGACTCTCGGGCGATCGATTCTTCGCGAGAACCGCTAAGACGGACTTTTGGAATTCGCTGAGAGGCATTGGTCGAGCTGTTGAGCGGCCGTCCACGCCTCTCGGTTCCCGTACTTCCGAAGGTTCTGCACCACGAGGCGCACGTCATCCGCCGAGGCGAGGCGCACATCCGGACGCCAGAACCAGAAACATTCCGGAAACTGCACGATCAACGCGGCCGCCGATGTCAGCAACGTGGAGAGCGCCGCATCGCTCGCGTCGACGGGTGCAATGGCCGGAGTGTTCATCTGGGAAGCATACGGCGCAGGCTTGGTGCGAGCAACGAGCGTCGCGTGGTGACGCGCTCGATGGTCAAGCGCCCAGCGAGGGCGGCGTTGAGCTGCGCGACAACGTCAGCTATCGAGGGACGCGCGCATGGCTTCGGCCTCGCCGAGGGAAACGGTCATCCCCATGGCGCCGAATGACGCGATGGCGTCGTCGAGCAGCACGCGGGCCTGCTCGCGATCGCCGGGGGAATCACGGCGGAGCAGCATCCAGGCGTACCACTTCTGGACCGCCGGTTTTCCGAGCCGGTCCCCGATCTGATCCACGAAGGCGAGCGCCGAGCGGAAATGGCCCTCGGCGATATCCCAGTGGCCGCCTGCGGCGGCGGCGAGGCCAACCAGTCCTTCGACGGTTTGGAACGGCCAGACGCGGAAATCGTCGTCGAGGATCTGGCACAACACTGGATAGAGGGCGGCGGCGGCCTCCAGTTCCCGTCTGGCCACATGGGCGAGCACGAGGAAGATTGCGAACAACCGCCGGCCGGCGAAGGACGCGTTGCCCGGGATGGGCAGGAAGTGCTCGCACTCCCTGTAGTGCCGGGACCAATCGGGGTGCTCCAGCAGAGCCATACACCACAGCTCGCATCCGGCAACCCACCCCGCCCAGTGGTTGGTGGACGGAAACGCCTGACTTGCCTGTGTGGCGGATGACAAGGCGCCATCGAGATCCCCTCGCTCCGCCTGACTCACCGCGCCCGTGACGCGCAATATCAGCGCGTAGGGGCCAAGTGCCGTCAGCTCGGCCACGCTCGCCTGCACCTGGGCTTCAACTCCGAGAAGGTCCCCTGACCTCTGTGCACCCACCGCGATCTGAGCTGAAGGAGCGAGCAGGACTCCGCCGGATTGACCCAATTCCTTCGCGACCCGGGTGATCTCACCGATCACCGCGTTGACTTGAGCGACGCGCCCCGACCACGCCATGGCAATCGCCCGCTGGCACTTCGAATCGATGCCGAGCTGCGCATCGGCGGGAGCGCCGAGTCGGCGAATCGTCTCGTCGGCAGCCTCGATGGTCAGCGGTGCGGCAGAACGCTCACATCAACGGCAAGCGTCGATGCGCGCGCGAATCGGGAGCGTGGCCAGCGCGCCTCCTATCGCGTGGTATTCGTGCGTATCAGATAGAGTCAGGCGGATGGCCACGCCAATCGGACAGAAGCCCTTGTTCACCGACGAC
>JANMRE010000406.1:0-2333 GCA_031370885.1 Gemmatimonadaceae bacterium | reverse complement strand
TCGGCGCCAGCCAGCCGAAGAAACGATCCGGGTCCCAAAAACTCCTGCGCCAGTGCAACAGGCTCTCACTTTGGCAGAGACAGTTGCTGAGCCGATCGCGGCTGCACCGGTCGAAGTTGTTCCTGTGGTCGAAGAGATCATCGAGGAACCGATCTTCGAAGAACCGATCGTCGCTACTCCGGTAGAGACTTTTGTTGCTGTTCCGCCTGCTCCCGTATTTATTCAAACTGAAGCGAAAGATGCGGATGCCATTTCGTCCAAGAAGCTGATCTTGCCGAAGAATACTGACGACGGTGGATTCCATATTACCGTTATTGAAGAAAAGAACGTCGGTCAGCGAAATTCACTCCTTCTCGGCACGCTTGGCGTGATGCTGGTGATGCTGATGTCGGGTGTCGTTTACAGTTTATTTAGCAAAGACCTCGGTATCGACGCCATCGACGATGGGATGTTTAACGCAGTTCTGTTAGACGACCCAGACATGACGATGGAGATTAAAGAAGAAGAGGAGAATCAAAAGAAAGATGACGGCGGCGGCGGCGGCGGTGGTAACAACGACCCGAATCCTGCGTCGAAAGGCGTTCGTCCGCCGATGTTGAAAGAAGTAACGTTCCCGCCGTCAGCGCATATGGAACGTCTAACAAATCCTTCGATCCCGATCCAAGTCGCGATCAAAGGACCGAAGAACGAAACTGCACCATTATCCCGATTCACGATGTCGTACCGCGCGGCGCGGTACAAATCACCTACGGCGTGTTTGGCTCGCTTGCCTTCATGGTGGTGGGCTATCCGTTGGCCCGTGCCTTCGCCCGCTGGCTCGACCGCCGGGGCAGTGCCACGCGACTGTCTGGTGAGGTGCAACAACGACTCGACTCGATGGATCGCAACATCGACACGGTTGCCATCGAACTCGAACGAGTGGCCGAAGGGCAGCGTTTTACCACCAAGCTGCTGGACCAGCGTCCCCTGGAGCATGCCCAGCGTATTGATCGTTGACGATGAGCCGAACATCCGGCGGATGGTCGGCGCGCTGTTAAGCGCCGAGGGGTACGACGTGCGCGATGCCGCCGATGGCCCTGCAGGACTCGCGCTCGCCGATGCCATCGAGCCGGATGTCGCGCTGGTTGACCTCATGATGCCCGGAGAGCTCGACGGGCTTGGTTTGCTGAGCAAGCTGCGCGAGCGCCGTCCCGATTTACCGGTCGTGATGATGAGCGGGCGGGCCGCTCTCACCGACGCGGTGCGCGCGACAAAGCTGGGCGCCTTCACATTCCTCGAAAAGCCGCTCACGCCGGAGGGCGTGCTGCTGGCGCTCGGGTCGGCCTGCGAACTGCGCCAGGCGCGTCGCGCGGCTCAGGCACTCCGCGAGGATCTGGGTATTTCGGGCGAAATGATCGGCGATTCCCCGATGCTGCACGAGGTGCGGGCGCTGATTGCGCGAGTGGGTCCAACGGATGCGCGGGTGTTGATCACCGGCGAGTCCGGCACCGGTAAGGAGCTGGTCGCGGCCGCGTTGCACCTGTGCAGTTCACGCCGCGAACGCCCATTCGTTCGGGTCAATTGTGCGGCAATTCCACGCGATCTGGTGGAAAGCGAGATGTTTGGTCACGAGCGCGGAGCCTTCACGGGCGCGACCGATCGACGTATTGGACGATTTGAACTGGCGCATACCGGCACGCTGTTCCTGGACGAAGTTGGTGACCTGCACGCCGACGCGCAGGCCAAGCTGCTCCGCGCCATCGAGGCACACGAGATTGAGCGTGTGGGCGGCGGCAAGCCCATCAAGATTGACGTGCGCATTCTTGCGGCTACCAACAAGGACCTCACGCGCGCGGTTGCCGACGGATCGTTTCGCGAGGATCTCTTTTTTCGATTGAACGTCATTCCGATTGCCCTGCCGCCACTGCGAGATCGACCGGGCGACTTGCCGGCGCTGGTCCGTCACTTCGCCGATCGCCACCGTACGCGCACCGGTCGCCCGCTGGTGCGCTGGACGGATCACGCGTTGGTCGCGTTTGCCAGCTATCGATGGCCGGGCAATGTACGTGAACTCGCCAACATCGTTGAACGGTTGGCGATTCTGCACGCGGGCAGCGAAATCGGAGTGCGCGAGGTGCACGGTGTTCTGCCCACCACCGCCACCATCCCTCGCGTCGGCGACGCAGAACCCGACGCCACATCGGCGGTTGTTCCCCTGAGCGATGCGCTTGACGCGTACGAGCGCCAACTCATCGCGTCGGCCTTGGCGCACAGTGACGGCAACGTGGCGGAAGCGGCTCGGCGGCTCCAGACTGACCGACCGAATCTTTATCGGCGCATGCGTCGGTTGGGGT
>JANMRE010000405.1:0-33576 GCA_031370885.1 Gemmatimonadaceae bacterium | reverse complement strand
GGATATCCAGATCGTCTCCCTGCGTCCGTTCGGCCGCACCCACATTGGCGCGATCGGGGACAGTATCAACGTCGCCGCCCGACTGATGTCATCGGCCGGGCCGGGTGAGATTGCCGTCAGCAACTCCTTCCTGCAGGCGTTGGACGAGAAAGACGGAGTAAACTTTCAGGAAATGGAGCCGCTGGAGGCGAGGAATGTTGGCCGGATCAAAGCCTGGAAATTGTCTACCGAACGTACACTCTGACGGTCAGGCGGGTCACGCCGAACCAGGCGTTGCACCTGACCGCAGCGGCATTCCGTTTTTTAGCGTTCGCTGTCTTACAGTCACGCCGGTGTTGAACACCGTCGTCGTCTCGCTGTCGTCCTCGACGATACACTGGTGATCGAGCCGAGCCGCTGCCGATCGCCGCTCGAGTCTTCGCGCGGGATGAGCCCCAGATAGCACGCGAGCTGGTTGGGACGTTCGAAGCGGCGCCAATCCACGATCTCGGTCGCTAACACCATCGCCGTCTGCAGCGCGATCCCCCAGAAGCACTGCAGCTGCTTCACCATCGGCGCGAGGGTGGGCAGTTCGGCCAACCGCTCGATCTGTCGATCGAGTTCCTGCGTTGCAACTGACAAGCGAGTTTCGGAATGCTCGCATCGCTCGCATTGGTTTCATCCGCTCGCAACTGAACGTCAACGTTGCGCGGACAGGTCGCAGAGACTCAGCGGCGGCGCTTGCTCCAGTTTTCAACTGCGACGCCCTTGAACCTCGCAAAGTCCTTCACGTTCACGGTAACGAGCACCAGGTCGTTCACCGCAGCGATCGCCGCGATCTGACCGTCAACGTACGGGGCTGGTCGCCCCAATCCCTCAAGTCGTGCACGCTCGTGACCGTGCCAATGCGCCGACGGCTCGTCATACGCGAGCACCGGGAACGAGGCCAAGACGACGTCCTGCAGGTACGTCTCCAGCGCGGCCCGCCGTTTTCCACGAGGCAGGCGGTGACATCCATAGGTGAGTTCGTGCCACACTGGTGCCCCAATGGCGCACTCATGCCCACTGGTGTCGAGGTGTTTCAAGATGTCGGCACTGGGCACCTTCGATATCGGCGAGGACACAATACTCGTGTCGAGCAGATATCGGATGGTCACAGGGCAACCGTGCGACCAGCGGTGGTACCTCGCGTCACAGTCAGGAAGGCCTCGTCGAGCCCAACGTCGCTGAGTGCATGTGTCGCGAGGAAATGCTTGTACGCCTCACCAAATGGCGCACGTTCTCCGCGCAGCCGCGCAAATTCGCGCAACGAAACCACAACGGCAACGGCTTTACCGCGCCGCGTCAATTCGATCGCCTGTCCGGCCTCTGCCTGATCGACAATGGTTGGGAGATTCGAGCGCGCCTCAGCAATGGAGTATCGTTTGGCCATGTCCCTAATGTACATCACGATGTACAAGTCAGCAAGTCGAGCCGCCCACCAGGAGGTTGCAATTGACAGCCGAGCGATCGTGGCGTAATCGATTCTTTCCGCTCATCCTTATGACCCGGCTCCATCTCGTAGTGACGGTCGTTTTTGGTGGCTTGCGCGCCCCCGCAGCCTCTGTCCCTATGACCCAAGTCGACGCCGACGTGACGCGCCTCCTCGAAGAGGCAAGGCAGGGTGTGCCTGACGCCGCCGATAAACTGGCGCGCGCCGTCTCGTCCGGGAGCGCGAGGTCTCCTCAGGAACTCGAGGCCCTCGCGCCGCGTCAGGGGCGCGTGGTGGAGATGCGTTTCTTCGCCGGACTGGACATCGACCAGACAGCCGAAGTGCTCAGCATCTCCCGCGCGACCGTCAAGCGCGACTGGGCCTTTGCCCGCGCGTTCCTGCTCCAAGCCCTTGTCCACCGCGTCCTGATCGGCGCACCGCAGCGCTCCATGGCGAACACCCCACTGACCCCAGAACAACTTGAGCGTCTGAAAGACGCGTTCGAACGCGCCCTCGAACTCGAGGCAGATCCGCGCGAGGACTTTCTGCGCACCTTCGATGCTGATGACGCCGACCTGGGGAAACGCCTGCGCGGGCTGCTTGATGCCCATGCGCAGACCCGGAGCGCCCTCGAGAGTCCCGTGTCATTGGATGTCCCCGACGACGACGATGATGACCAGTGGATCGGGCGTCGAGTCGGTGTCTACGACATCACGCGCCGCACCGGCGTCGGCGGCATGGGGGCCGTTTACGAAGCCGTTCGCGTGAACCGCTGCCCACTTTCTGCAGCGCGCCAACCATAGCGCGGCTGTCTGCTGCATGCAATGTTAGGCTTCGCGAACCACAGGGCTCATGTGCATCTCCACTCCAAGCGCGCGAATCAGCTTCAACACGGTGTCGTAGCGCGGTTTGGCGCCCGGCGCCAACGCCTTATACAGACTCTCGCGGCCGAGCCCCGTGTCCTTGGCCAACTGCGCCATGCCGCGCGCCTTCGCCACGTCCGCGATCGCCTGCAGAAACAAATCTGGATGTTCGCTCGCCAGGGCGACGTTCAGGTACTCCGCGATGACTTCCTCGCTATCGAGATAGTCAGCGGCGTCAAATGCTACGGGTTTTTTCATGGCTCGTTCTCCACTCGGGTGCGCAGCGCTTTCGCTTGTCGAATGTCTCGGCGCTGCGTTGACTTGTCGCCACCGCACAGCAACCAATAGGTGACGGTGCCGTGGCGCCAGTAATACACGCGATATCCTGGCCCCACATGAATGCGTAACTCAAAGACGCTGTCGCCGACCGGCGCACAGTCGCCAAAGTGACCGAGTTCGGCAGCGCGGACGCGCGCAAGGATGCGCGCCTTGCCGATCGGATCGCGCAGTGCTTTTAGCCACGTATCAAACTCGGCAGTGCGCAGGAAGACTTTACAAATGTATCCGATCGGATACCCGTCGTCCAGCAGGTGATGGCGACTCGCCAGCCTCACGTAGCGTTATACGCACTGCGAACGCTTGCGCCGTCGCTGGGTACTCGGTACGGTACTCCGTACAGACCTTCAGGAGTACCATGCCGACGTTGAAGCCCAGTCGTGATATCCAACCGGTAACGGAGTTCCGCGCCAATGCGGCGAATGAGGGGATGCTCGACGAATTGGCGCTGCTGCGCGACGTGCGGAAAGCGGAACAGCAAGTGGCGGCCGGAAAGACCCTGACGCACGCGGCGGTGGCGAAGAAACTCCGTGCTCGTCTCGCGCGGTGAAGGTGGTCTGGTCCCGCTCGCGGAGCGGCGGGTGCTGGAAGCCGTCGAGTACATCGCGCTGGATCGTCCGTCGGCAGCAGCGGCGTTGCTCGAGAAATTGCTGAAGCGCGTGAAAGAGCTTGAGCAGTTCGAGCAGCAAGGGCGAGTCGTGCGCGAGATCAGCTTCCCGGCGTATCGTGAAGTCCTGCACGCGCCTTATCGCATTATCTATCGCGTCGATGCCGCTCGCGTGGTGATTCTCACGCTTCGGCATGTGCGACGAGCATGGGACGCGCTTGAAGTCGGCGGCAGCGTATTACCGAGCGTTGCTGCTGTGGCGTAATGTGGCCGTGGTGGATTGGCGTCGATCCTGCGAATCAGGGCCGCGGAGGTGGCGATGCGCTGAACGATGCTGTGGAGGCAGCCGTCATTGCCGCAGCGGGTCGAGTATTGGTGATCGATACGAGCGCACTGCCGCCGCTCGCCCGCGCGCGCACCTTCTACACCAAGCGGCGATACGCCGAGTGTGAACGCGTATCAGACTTCTACGGAGTCGGGGACGACAAAGTGATCTTTGCAAAACGGATCTCGGCGATCAGCCCATCGGCTGAACAATCGAAACGACAAGTGAAACACGGTCAGCGTACATCGAGTGTCGAACGTAGCGATCCGTCGCGTTGCATTCTGCGCGAATCTCTGGTATAACGATGGTTGCTCCTGACGGGCGCCGTGGATGCTCGCTTCGCTCGCGTTTTATTTGCGCGCCCGCAGCAGAAGCGTTAGCGAAACGGGACGAAGTGATCGCACGGCCAACCGACGTCGACGGCAGAGTTGCGCAGCACACCGCGGGCGGAGCTGTTTCTGCAATTGAACGCATTGGGGCACTGTCGGTGATGCGTAGGGCATGCAGTCTGCGGATGCCGGGACCGATTTCACGCTGGCCGGATTGCGCCCGCACTGATGTGGTGCCATTACTCGGTCACCCCGATTGCACATCGTGTCACGTGCGGGCCGTCACCACCAGTCGCTCCTGGAGATTCCTCATGCAAGCGCGCAGAACCATCACGATGGCCATCCCGGTGTTGGCTGTGCAGACCGTGGACCAGAAGCTGGCCGCCCTCGACACCCGGCTCGCCGCCCTCGAAAACCTGCTCAACCTCCAAAAAGATGGCAGTGCCACCATCAAGGCCACCAAGCTGGTGCTCGATGCCATCACGGTTGAGGTGCGGAGCATTCAATCCATCTCGGTAAAGGCAGGATCGCAGCTCGACATGCGGTCTGGCAGCAACGCGACGCTCAAAGGCGGGTCCACGGTGGACATTGAAGCCGCTGCCACGGCCTCGGTGAAAGGATCGTTGCTCAAGCTCAACGACGGGGGCAAGCCGGTCGCTCGTCTTGGAGACACGGTGAGCCCCAGTGGTGTAATCGTAGCCGGCAGCCAGACTATCATGGCGTGAGTGGCGTCGCCGTATAGCACCCTGACCAATGCGGTCGCGGCGCCCAGTTGGCTCGGTCGGTCCGCTCGAAGCAGAAGCCGGCGTTGGGCGAGCGGCTGGAGCAAACCGCAGGCCTGGGGTGCATGGCCACGTGCATTGCCTGTCTGTCGCCGGTCACGCACATTCTGGGCGTGAAGAAAATCGTCCTCGTGTACGGCATCCTTGGCGGGGTGCTGATCGCCGCGCTCAATCTTATCGAGTATCGCTTTCTCGTTCTCGAGCATTCTCTCGAGATTTACGGCGGCCTCGTCGCGGCAGTGTTTTCCAGCCTCGGCATCTGGCTTGGGCTCAAACTCACCCGCGCGCGCGAGACCGTGGTTGTGCGGGAAGTGCGCGTACCGGTTGAAGTACAGGTTCCGGTGCACGTATCGGGTCCTTTTGTCCGGAGCGAAAAACAGCGGCAACAACTGGGCATCACGCCGCGAGAACTCGAAATTCTCGAGGCGTTGGCTTCGGGATTGAGCAATCGCGAAATTGCCGGGCGACTCAATCTGAGCGAGAATACCGTGAAGACGCATACAAGCCGGGTGTTAACCAAGCTCTCGGCGCGACGCCGAACACAGGCCGTGCAACGTGCGAGAGAGGCGGAACTCATCCCCTGAAAGGATGATTGTGTGGGATTTCGGAGAATTTCACCCGTTTGGGTGACGCGGAAACCGACATCGGCGCCGATAGTGCCGGCCATTCGCCAGCACTTTTCACGTTCAGAGGATGCGACTCATGAAGAAAACCGTGTGGACATTTGGCCTCATTTCCGGCGGCCTGTTGTCGGCCATGATGGCCGCGACGATTCCGTTCCAGGATAAAGCCGACTTCGACCATAGCCTCATTGTCGGCTATACCACCATGGTGCTGTCTTTTCTGCTGATCTATTTCGGAGTGCGCTCATATCGCGACAACGTCGGCAAGGGCACCGTTGGTTTTGGACGGGCGCTCGCCGTTGGGTCGTTGATTGGCGTGGTCGCGTCGCTGTGTTACGTCGCCACCTGGGAAGTCATGTATTTCAAATTCATGCCGGATTTCCTGACCAAGTATGGTGTGCACGAACTTGAAAAAGCGCGCGCCGGAGGGGCAAGCGAAGCGACGCTTGCGCAGAAAAAAGTGGAACTCGACACGTTTGAAAAGATGTACCAGAACCCGGCGATCAATGCGGCCTATACGATTCTCGAACCGTTGCCGGTAGCCTTGGTTATAGCGGTAGTTTCGGCGGGCGTGCTGAGCCGGAGGAAAAGGGCGGACCTGGAGCTTGGAAGAACGTAGGGCGTCCTGTTAGCATCGCTGCTGCAGAGCATCACGCGTTCGATCGTAGAAAATGTTTGCTCCCTCACCACCGCTACTCCACCTCGGAGGTTCTATGAAGCGAGTCACTGGCATTGGCGGCATCTTCTTCAAAGCCAAAGACGCTCCGGCACTACAGGCTTGGTACAAGCGGCACCTCGGAATCGATGTCCAAGAATGGGGTGGCGCAGCTTTCGACTGGACCGACGGTGAAGGCAAGCCGGTTGCCGGAACAACCGCTTGGTCAGTCTTTTCGTCGCAAAGTGACCAATTTGCGCCCAGCACTGCATCGTTCATGGTCAACTACCGGGTGGAGGATCTCCACGCCCTGGTCAAAGTCTTGCGCGAAGAAGGCTGCAATGTACTCGACAAGATCGACGACTCCGAGTACGGAAAGTTTGCCTGGGTTATCGATCCAGAAGGAAACAAGGTAGAACTTTGGCAACCGTAGGCCGACAAATGATCAAGGCAATCGGCTCCGCGCTTCGCTCAGCCACGCGGGGGAGCGTTGATGGTGAATGGTCTCGGGTTAAAACCGGTTCGGCGCGAACGGCGCACGCCGCCGCCACGCGGCGAGCAGCGCGATGGTGAGAAGGAGCGCGTTCGCCCCCCACATGCCGACGATCGGCGAGACAACCAGCCGTTCGGCGAGACTCTCACCCGTCATGATCACGACGTAGTACGCGCCGAAGACCACAAGGCTCGCGCCCACGACCAGCAACGTGCCACCGCGCGGGAAGCGGAAGGCGATGGCCATGCCGACCAGCGCCAGCACCAGACATGCAGCCGGGAGCGCAAGCTTCTTCTGGATCTCGACTTCGTATGCGGCCGCGCGCGCGCGGGCAACGGGTTCAGTACCCGGCCGTACGTTGCGCACGGCCTCCCGCAGCTCGCCGATCGTCATCGTGCGATCGTTCGGCTGGGCAGCGCCTCCACTCAGTACACCAGTGAGTCGCTCGTTCGCGCGGGGAACAATTTCGGCGGTCACCACCATCGCGAGCGCGGAGACACCGACGGCAGCCGCGAGTACGGAGACGACCAAACGGCGGACCCCGTCGCGCGCACCGCGAGCAGCGCCGAGCGTACCGTTCGCGCCGAGGCGAGTAAACTCGTGGAGCACGGACAGGAAGACAGCCATCGGGATCGTCATCGCCGCGGTGAATGGCACCGCGAGCAGCAGCGCCATCGCGATGGTGCCGGCTGACAATCCCCGCGCGCTCAGCACAGGGATCTGCCGGCTCGCGAAGAGGAACAGCAGTGAGGCCGTGAGTCCCGTGAACGCGACGGCGAATGAGACGGCATGTCGGCGCAAGAGCTGTCCGGTCGTGGGCTGCGGCCCCTCAGCGTTGGGCGCCGAACGCACCCGTTCATACGCAGCTCGTTTCACCACGTCCCAAACGCCTGCGGCGCCGACGAACGCGCCGTGCATTCGTCCTCGCGCGCGGGCTTGTTCGAGTTCGCGCGCAAACAGTTCCGCCATCGCAATACCGTGCTTGTCACGCAGCTCGGACGGGAGCAGGTGGACGGCCAAACGGTAGACACTTGTCATTGTCATGCCTCACGCAGCGCGAGGCGCGTTCGCGCGACGCGAACGAGTGACTCCAGTCGCGCGGCCTCGCGCTCGAGCGCCACACGGCCGGTTCGCGTGATCCGGTAGTAGCGCTCGCGTCCAGAGATCCCCTCGGGGCGCTCGTCGTCGGCGACCTCTTCCAGCCATCGCTGCTCGACGAGTTCCTCGAGCGAGCCGTACAGCGTCGCCGGCCAGAGCCGTACGCCGCCGTCGCTCAGTGCGCGCACGTCATCCTGAATCGCTGTGCCGTAACGCGGCGCGCCGGAAACGGAGAGGAGGATGAAGAACCAGTGCGGCTTCATGGATAGGCCAGTGTGGGAGGCTGAAGACAGCTAACTACAATGGCATACTATTCAATCATAGTATGAAATGCAAGACCCTGTCATGAGACAGCGTGAGGAGTCTGCCTGACGGTAGCAAGAAGGGAGCCCACTGGACGATTGTCGATGGCGCGATCCGCAAGCTCCCGAGCGGCGTCATTCCTCGCATGCCCGACGGCCAGCCGGCTCATTCATTATCGCCAAGGCCAACAAGGCGCAGCTCGAGCCAGCGCTCAAAGAGTTGGGACTGTCCGCGTGGGCGGTTGATGTCGCGCCAACGGTGAAGTCGCACGATCTCGACATCCCGCGCATTGGCTACATCCACAGCTGGTCCAACACGCAGGATGAAGGCTGGGTGCGCGCGGCGTTGGATTTTTACAAGATCCCGTACAACTATTTCGGCGAGAACTCGGTGCGCAAGATGGGATTGTTGCGCGCGAAGTTCGATGTAATTATGTGGCCGCACGGCGGCGCCGTTGGTCAGCCCGCGCCAACGTCAGGTGCAGCAATCCCCTATCAGCGCACCGCCGAGTATCAGTCGCTTGGGTATCCGGACTCCACGGCCGATACGCGTGGTGGGCTAGGTGAAGACGGACTCAAAATGTTGTACGAGTTCGTGCAGCAAGGCGGCACGCTGGTCACCGAGGGCGGCACGTCGGCCATCTTCCCCACGTATAACCTCACGCCGGGATTGCGTCCCACCGCGGCACCGGGACTCGTCAATCGCGGCACGATTCTGCGTGGTGTTATTACAGACATGTCAAGTCCCATCGCGTACGGCTTCAACGTGAACCAATTGCCCGTGTACTTTAGCGGCGGCACGTTGCTGGAGGCGGGCGTGCCCATGACGCCGAACTCGGCGCCAATCAGCAAGACTGATGTGCTGCGTCCAGGCAGCTCGGCGGCGTTGGCCGGCACCGCAGTTGGTGGCGGTGGTGGTGGCGGCTTTGGCGGACCGGCCGGCGTGTATCAGAACACGCAGCCCATGGCCACATGGGTGGAGCATTCGGTGTGGGATCCCATGCAGCAGTGGCCCTCGGCATCGGCGGCGGCACCGGCATTTGATGCCGGCTTTGGTGGACGTGGCGGTGGTGGCGGTGCCCAAGCCCCCGCCTCACGCACACTCGAAGACATGCGGCCGCGCGTCGTGATGTCGTGGCCCGGCAGTTCGCGCGACATGCTGTTGTCCGGTGTGCTGCAGGGCGGCGAGAACCTGTCGAATCGTCCGAACGTCATCGATTCGCCAATCGGCAAGGGTCATGTGGTGATGTTCACCATTCGCCCGTTCTGGCGCTGGCAGACGCAGGGCACGTTCATCATGGGCTTCAACACCATCATGAACTGGAATGATCTGAGCGCCACGGGAAAGTAGGCGCGCGGACGAAGGGAGTATCCCAAGCGCCCGGTCCTCACGAGGCCGGGCGCTTGTCGTCTGGCACCGAGTCAGTAGAGAGGCACTTCCCGCATCAGCAAGCCAGTGGTAGTGGCGACGGAGCCCGTCCTCGAGTTCAGTGAGGGTTGGGGGCGGGCTGGCCAGCATGCCGATCTGCTCATCGTCCCAGCGCTCACGGTGACCAAGCCAGCGCAGCGCATCGAATGGCATTCCTGCGAGTGCCGGACTCCATCCCGGCCTCATGCCGTGGTTGTCGACCCAGACCTTAAGCATCCCGACACGGCGCACAAACGCGCGGTCGAACTGCGAGAGCGGGCTCGTCTGCGCGACCCACAGCAGGTCGGATGCATCCCGGGCGGTCGACTTGCGTGAGAGCCGCGCGATCTTCTCCGCAATGATCTCTTCAAGGCGCATACAGGGTAGCGCAGGTAGAGCAAAGCCGTACCGCTGATGAGTTCGCGTTGCTACAAAGTCGCGTCGGACCCGTTCAATCCAGCACGGAGGCCCCACATCGAGTTTGATGGTCAGCGCCGGATTGCCAAATGCACTCGCAACTGCGATCTGCCATCGGTCGCGCGAGACTGATGGCGTGAACGCGAATGGCCCGAGTGTGATCTTGCACTCGCCCGCAATTATTCCAGCGAGCGTCACACGGTCCTCGCCGGCGCTGGTCGCCGCCAGATCCATGTCGCTGGAGAAGCGACCCTGCGAACCGGCGAAGAGCTTGCGGAGTGCGGTGCCGCCTTTAAATGTGACGATCTCGAACACACCACGTTCATGGAGGTGGGCGAGGAGAAAGTCTTGGGCGATATCAAGGATCGCGACCTCGCGCCCGAGCTTGGACTGCGGCGGAATGTGCCGGTCGACATATCCGATGGTCAACTGGTGGGTGTCACCGATCATTCGCCTTCCTGGTTGTTCACGGCACTCGAGTCGAGCGAACCGTGGGATTCTGAGACGTCGGCGGATTCGAGAGGAGTTCCGGACCAAATGGCAGGATTGTGTCCGCCACGTTCCAAGCGGCGTTGTGACGCAAGAGTTTTCTCCTCGGCCCGAACCACACCTTGCCCGCAGGCGCGATTTCAATCGCTTCTGCGAGTTCCGGCCAAACCGACTGGGTGAGGTAGGCGAGTCGCACTCGCGTGGCCAGCGGCCGCCCGTGAAGCTCCCGCGCGATTTCGTCCTTGGAGGTCACTGCAATAAGATCGGGGAGTGCCTCCAGCATGGCAGCCCAGCTTCGCACGTCGCTCGGACGGTGCGCGAGGTGCACAAGGACAGTGGCCGGAGAGTGGACAGGAATGTCACGTATTGTCCGTGTCGGTAGCGTCCAGTCGAAACGGAGGATGCGTACTCCGTATCGGCGCAGAGGACGGGGTACGGTATTCACCTTGGGAAGAGCAAACTCTGGGATGTCTGGCCCGCGGTCGGTGATGTTGTGAAGGGTCAACGCCGTGCCGAGGGCGGCGGCGATTGGCAGGGTCGGGTCGTCCGCGAGCACTGCCTCCACCCTGAGGAGGGCGTCGCCTTCAGAGATCGGTCCCGCTCGCTCCGCCGGAGCGAACTCATACACGCCGCTGACGCCCGTTGACAAGAGCCATCCGTGCTTACGAAGCCTGAAAGCGGCGAGCGCAGGCTCGCCACTCGCGCCATGAGCTCGCATGATCTCACGAAGCTGGTTGAGCGTGATGAGCTTCGGCCGATCCAGCTCAAGCTGCTGGATGAGTGACGCCAGGTGTCGCGGGATTGTCCTTGGCATGATTGGAGCCGAAAATGTCCGAATCGGATATTATCGATGTATAGTTGACACTAAGTCAACTCAACCGTAGTGTCAAGACAATAACGATAATTGCCGTCTCGGCAACTAACGAACATACTTTGACACTACACAATATGGTGCACACCGCCTTTGATGGTATATCGATAGCCGTCCACCCCAGTGGCTGACACGCAGAGGGGACCGCCGGGCGCTTCGAACCGGGTCGCGTCATCACGAGTGACGTCCACGCGCACGGAGGCGATTCCGACCAGCAACTCACGCACGAGGAGGTCGGCCTCGTCGTACGTGAGCTCGCCACGGCGTTGGCCATCGTCGATGGCCTGCCGCACAAGCACGTCGCCGAGGCGATCCTTGTGTACATCGTGGATGGTGCGAACAGGTGTGGTAACCGGAATCCCCTCCACGATTCGCACGTCGGTGTCTGCGAGGTCGGCGTAGTGCAGGACGATATGCCGAGGAACTACCCGTCGTACTCGGAAGCCGACAGGCAGAGTGATGTGTACTTTCACCGGGCTCACGTCGGTGAGGTGATGGAACGCGAGCGCCGACTCGTGCGACAAGGTACCGCGCGCGTCAGGTCGGCGTACCTGGGGCCACAAGGTGCAGCGCGCGATCGCTGTCAATGTCCGACACGTGCAGACCAAGACCTTTCGTGAGGCGAAGTGCCCGAGCGTCTGCTGATAGAAGAACTTGATGCCGCAGAGGGCGATGGTGTGCGTGCCACGCGCGACCTTCTGCACGGTGCTCAGATGCAACAGGTACAGACGGATCTGCTCTTCACAGAGCCGGTCCGGCGACGCATGATAGAACTTCGCGAGCTGGGCGACGGCGCGGACGTAGGCTTCGACCGTGCGGTCGGCATACCCGCGGAGCTGGAGGTCCTGCGTCATGCGTTGGCGGAGCGATGTCCTGCAATCCTCTCGGAACAGGGTGAGAGAGGATCCGACAGCGCGCCGCGCCCTTGCTCAATCGAGCTCAACCGACAACCACCACCGGAACCGTCGTGCTATCCGCCGGAGGCGGATTGAGTTCAACCAAACGTTATGCGGACATGCACGCCGCGACCCGTGCACAGCGTTCGCGGTTGGGCGCTAGATTCCTTTCGTGCCTGTCATCAGTCGCTTCCTCGGCATCGCGATTTCCATTCTCTACGACGACCACGATCCGCCGCATTTTCATGCGACGTACGGCGGCCAGCGTATCAGCGTGCACATCCGCGATGGAGTGGTGAAGGGCCGCTTCCCGCGTCGGCGCAGGCCCTGGTGCTGGAGTGGCTCGATTTGCATCGTGAGGCACTGCTTGAAGATTGGGATCTTGCGCGAGAAGGCGAGCCCTTGAAGCCGATCCCCCCACTCGAATAGGATACAGGGATCAGGAGGGTGCGCGATGGAAGAGCTTATCTCAGTTGTCGAGGCGCGGCACGTGCGAGACTACGTCCTTTGGCTTCGCTTTAGCGACGGACTTGTCGGCGAGGTGGATCTCGGCGGGCATCTGCGCGGCCGAATATTTGAGCCGCTGAAGGAGCTCGCGCAGTTTGCCCAGGTGCGAGTCGATCCGGAAATTCAGACGATCGCTTGGCCCAACGGTGCTGACCTTGCGCCAGAGTTCTTGCACGAGCTGTGCGCGAGGCACGTCGCCGCATAACGAAGTAAAGATTCGTGCCGCGCGCAGCCGCGGCACAATCTGGAGTTGAACGCAATCCGCCGGTGCGAAGTCGCGCGGAGCTGGGATGGGCAGAGGCCGCCAAGCTGATGCGCGCGCGCGATGATGAACGCTTGATCGATCCCCCGGCAGCCACTCGGTTCGACGAGGACGAGTGGGAATGGTGACGTCGGCGCGGGTGCGGCGCGGTGACGTGTTTCTCGTCCGGCCTGATCCGACGCGTCGCGGTGAGATTCGGAAATCGCGGCCCTGCGTTGTCGTGTCGCCGGATGACTTGAACGCGCACGTACGCACTGTCATCGTCGCAGCACTTACGAAGGGCACAAAGCTTCGCAGGAATCCCGACGCCACGCCTGGCTCGATCGATCAGACGTGGCCGTCACGCTTTCAGGAAACCACCGCGGCCGAGAAGGCGCGTCATACGGTCAGCGGAGTGCCCGGCACGATACCGAGCAGGAACTCGGTGAGCGGGAATACGGTGATCGGCCCCTGCTGTTGGGCAAGGGGCACGTCAGCCAGCGCAATCAGTCGCGCCTCAGGGAACTCATCGTGGAACGCCAGCAAGCCTCGTCGATCGGCCGGGCGAAGCATGTGTCCGCTCTTGACTTCGATCGCGACGAGACCGTTGGATGTTTCCACGACAAAATCCACCTCGACGCCGCCGGTGGTTCGCCAGGTGGTTAGACGTGCGTCGCGTTCCGCCTCGCACCACGCCACCAGATGCTGATACACCAGGCCTTCGCGGGATGCGCCGATGGCGTCTGGAGCTGCCCGCGCGCTGTCCGTTGGGCGAAAGGCCGCGGCGATGCCCGTGTCGGCGAAGTAGAGCTTGGGCTGCGCCGCCAACGCGCGTCGTGATGGGCGGGCACTGAAGACCGGGACCCGCGCGATCAGAAACATCGACTCGAGCACATCGATCCAGTCGATGACCGTGCTCTTCTTCACGGCCGCGAGTTCGGCGATCGCGGTGGGACTGATCACGCTCCCATGCGAGAGCGCCAGCTGCTCGAGCGCGCGCGCGAAGCCGTCGATCTGTCGCACCCGCGCTTCAGCGCGCACCTCATCAAACACCGCCACCGTGGCATAGTCGGCCAGCGCCTGTTCCGGACGCTCGGCCGTCCAGATCACGGGCAACAGACCGATGCGCTGTGCGACCGCCACGGAAAAGGCGGCGCCCAGCTCGGCCGCGAGAAACGGTGACATGATGCGTCGACCAGCGCGTCCGCCAAGCAGATTGACGCCGGCGCGATGCAGGGATCGCGCGCTGGATCCGGTAAGGAGAAAACGTCTGACCGGCTCACGATCCATACGTTGGTGCACGGCATCGAGTATCGCCGGTACGCGCTGTACCTCATCGATCACGACCCAACGGTTGACCGCGGTGGCGTCGAGCGTGTCATGAATGCGCTCCGGCTCGGCCGCCAACGCGCGCGCGATCGGTCCCGACCGCAGGTCCAGCATGACGGCGTCGGGGAAGCATTGCTTTGCATAGGTGGACTTCCCCGTGCCCCGCGGCCCAAAGAGAAACGTGCTCCGCGTGGGCGCGGGGGTGAGCCTTCGGATGGGCGGAGCCGGTGGAATCAGGGGCGGCATTTGCTGATTATAGAGCTTTCTGCCGTCCATATCAAGCTAAATTGGTCGCTATTGCCGTCCAAAACTGGTTATATTGAAGCCAAATGATCGCCAGATACCTCCTCCCCACCCTCGGTCGGCTCATCGCCGACGCCTTTGTCCTCGTCTCCGGTCCTCGCCAGGTCGGCAAGACAACCGTGGCACGCGAATGGCTCATGGCGAGGCCGAACGGGCGATACCTGAACGGGACATCCCGCCGATCGCGCCGCCGTGCTCCATCGCGACTTCCCGGGCCGCTCACTACCCGGCGCACTTGTCCTCGACGAGCTTCACAAACACCCGCGATGGAAGTCATGGCTGAAAGGGCTCTACGATGCACGTGCATCGCGCGTGCCGACCGTGGTGACGGGCAGTGCCCGACTCGATATCTATCAGCGCGGAGGAGACTCACTCCTTGGACGCGTGGCGCACCTACGACTCCACCTGCTCACGATCGGCGAACTGACACGGGACCCGAACGCGGCGATTGAAGCACCAGTTGATTGGCTCAACCTTGGCGACGCCACCGCGCCGTTTGACCTCTGGACACGGCTCGAGCGTCGCAGTGGGTTCCCCGAGCCGTTCTTGCGCGACGACGCACGGCAACACCGACGCTGGTCCAACCGTCGACGCGCATTGCTCATTCGTGAAGATCTTCGCGACCTCACCCAGACTCGACAGCTCGCACTCGTTGAGCACCTCGCGCTGCTCCTCCCGGAACGCGTCGGCTCGCCACTCGCAAACTCCGTGACGAGTCACCTCACGCACCGCTGCTGCACTTTCAGGCGATGCTCGGTGGAATCCCTGCCGTCCAGCTCGTCCGCACGCCGTCGGTGGATCAGCGCATTCCCGGTGATCCGTACGCATTGGGTCCGCCGTAAACTGGTTGGCCGGACTGCCAAAAGCGCGCCGACGTCATCGGGATATTTGGTATGAAGCATCACGTACGCGGTATTGTGGTGACGCGGGTGATTGCACTGCGCGCGCACGCATCTCATCTGCGCGGAGAGCATCGTTCATTGTTTGAAGAACAACTCTTGTCCACGCTCCGACGGCGGGTATCTGCAGCGTCGAGGCATGACGTGGGCGAACTGGTCAATCCGAGCGTCCGTCGGCGACGCACGGAACCGGGCTGTACCTTCCAGATACCCATCCGCCCTTCCGGAGACTTTCTTTTGAGACTTCTCGTCGTCTACTGCCATCCGCATTCCCAAAGCTTTTGTCGCGCGCTGCTCGACCGCGTCCTGGCCGGTCTAGCCGTCCACGGGCACGACGTGGACTTGCTGGACCTGTACGCCGAAGGGTTCGATCCTGTGCTTCGCGAAGGCGAGTGGCTGGACTACATCAACAATCCTCGGAAGAGCATCGACGGCGTGATGGCCGACCATGTCAGGCGGATTGAGCGTGCGGAAGGCATGGTGTTCGTGTTCCCGACCTGGTTCTTTGGATTGCCAGCGATGCTGAAAGGCTGGCTCGATCGCGCGTGGCTTCCGGGCGTGGCGTTCGATATTCCAGACAACGGTGGCGTCGCGCGGTCAAGGATGCGGCGAATCCGGTTTCTCGGTGCCGTCACGACGACCGCACTGCCATGGATTGCGCTGCAGACGCTGGGATATCCGGGCCAGCGAATTATCAAACGAGGCATTCGCGTTGGACTGGCATTGCGATGCAAACAGTTGTGGATGGGCCAACATTCCATCGAGACATCCACCCTTGAACAGCGTCAACGATTCCTTGCCAAGGTTGAGCAGCGCTTCGGCAACGTGACGTGAGTGTGCCGACGGCGGCGGCGGCGGCGAACGGCTGGATGGTGTTCATTCTCCGGCTCCGGGGACGGCTACGACACAACACCGGTGTCGCCGCGGTGGCCGGCATCGCGATGATAGCGCACGTCGTCGCCGACGTCGCCAATCCGTTGATCTATCGGGCGCTCTTTGACGTTGCGATCCCGGCGAACGACCACCGGCTCTTCGCAGTGCTGCTCTCGGCCGTTGTCGGGTTCTTCCTGATGCAGGCCATCGCCTGGTGTGTTCGCGCACGCGCACTGGCCACGCTCAACGCCAACACGTCCGCCCAGTTGCGCGTCGACATGCTGCTGCAGTTGGAGCGCATGTCGCTGTCCGAAGTGACACGGCGATCCGTACCGGGAACCATCACCTTGTTCACCAAGCACCTCGGCGTGCTGGAAAATTTTCTATTGGTTGGCGCGCAACGTATCATGGTTGGCTCGGGCGCGGCGCTGATCAGTTTCGTATTTCTGTTTGTGGTCGAATGGCGTCTCGCTCTGGTGGTGGTGCTGGCGGCACCGTTGTCGAGCATCGGCACCGCGCTTGCAAGCCGACGTGTGCTGCCGGTCATGGAAGCACGACGCATCGACGCGGAGCGGGTTCAGCACGAGTTGCACGCCATCCTGACCACGCAGCCCGTCGTGCGGGCGTTCAGCCTGTGGGATTTCTGGCGCGTGCGTTTCGCCAGTGCTTCGGACGCGCTACGGTTCAGCACCCGACGCGTCGGACTCGCCACGCTGGCGACACAGGCGGCAACCGTCATGGGCTCCCGTCTCGTGCAGGTGATTGTGATCGGCGCCGGCGCGTGGCTTGCCATGCGCGGGTTCATTACTGCCGGTTCGCTGATCGGATTCTTTGCGTTGATGCTGAACGTCATCATGGGTGTGGAACTCGTCAGCGAAAGCGCGTCCGACACCGTGCAAGCCATGGAAAGCCTTGCGCTGATGGACGAGCTGCTTGCCCATGAAGCGGCGTTCGTCGATGTGCAACCGGCAACGCCGGCGTCGCCCTTCTCCACAGGCATCGCGTTTGAAGGATTGAGTTTTGCGTACACGCCGGGTTCACCCGTGCTCGACAACGTGGACATCACGATCAGGCGCGGGGACTCGGTGGCGCTGGTTGGTCCGAGCGGCTCGGGAAAGAGCACGGTGCTTGGGCTTCTGCTCGGTTTTCACCGCCCGCAATCCGGAGCGGTGCGCTGGGACGGCGTGGATGTCGACACCCTCGGCATGGACACGCTTCGGCGTCAGATGGGCGTAGTATTCCAGGGCACCATGCTGTTCGAGATGTCCGTTCGCGACAATATTGCCATGGGGCGGCTCGATGCCACCGACGAGGAGATCATCGCTGCCGCACGGTCCGCCGAGATTCATGATGTCATATCGGCCCTCCCTGAAGGGTACGACACCGTGATTCGCGCCGGCCGTCTTTCCGGCGGCCAGGAACAACGTGTGTCGCTGGCCAGAGCGATTGTGCGACAGCCGCAGGTGCTCGTGTTAGACGAGGCAACCTCGGCGCTCGATCCACAGACGGAAGCCGCGATCAATGCGACGCTGGTTCGCATTGGTCGCGACCGTACGGTGGTGAGCGTGACGCACCGTCTTGCGGGCATCCGCGACTTCGATCACATCATCGTGATGCAGGCCGGCCGGGTGGCGGAACAGGGAAATCACGAAACCTTAATGGCACTGAACGGCGTCTATGCCGGCATGCTCGAGCATCCGCAATCGGCGAGCGGCGCCGACGGTGCCGTTCACGTCACGCAGGAGTAGACGTCTTATGCTGCAGCGTTCGCGCATGGTCCTTCAGTCAGCGCTCGGCGACATCGGTGACTGGGATCAGTTCGGCCACCATGTTTCGCTTGAATCGTTTGCGCCAGACACGCCGGTTCGCGCGGTCGGCGATCCCGTGCACGATATCCTCGTTGTGGAGTGTGGCCTGCTTGCCGTGGTCACGCCCGGCAAGCCGCCACAGTGGGCCGCAGCAGGGGCAATCATCGGAATTGCGGCGTCTTTGTCGGGAGCCAGTTCAACGGTCGCGGTCACCGCAGTGCGACACAGCAGAATTGCGCGCGTGCCCGCGCAGGCGTTGTGGAATCAACACGGTAACGTGCACACGTCGGTTGCCACTGTGGCCCGTTTGGCTCAACTCCCCGACCACGATCTGAGCACACTGCCGCCGGATCCCCTCATCATCACGGCGGTGCTCGAGAGCTGCGACGTGGATCTCGAAACGACCATTACCAGTCACCTGGAAGGCGCGGTGAACGCGCTCAGTGGTTGGCGACTGGTGCATGTCGCACCAACGGCGCTGGCGTCGGCTCCCAGTCTCGCGGACGAGTTGGCGAATCAGGAGGTGGGTGCACTGACCGTCGTCTACGTAGTGCGGGGCGCTGACGGTGATCGGGCAGCAGACATCGTTGACCACGCCGATCGCGTCATCCTGTTCCAGCCGTTCGGTGTTGCCGCCGACGGTTCGGCCGCACTCGCCGTAGCCTGCGACAATTCACCGCGGCGACACACCGATCTGGTGGTGGTACACGGGAATCAGGAGTCGACAATATCCGCGACACGACGCCTGAAGTCGCCGCCGAAAGTGAATCGGATGCACCTGCTACCCGATCCGTCGACCGCACAGTTGGAGTCACTCCTTACCGAGTTGCGCAGCAACGCCCGCGACCATGAAGCACTGCGCGAATTCAGCGTGTTCGGCGACCTCAGCGATCAGGAACTCGCCTGGATTCAGACCGCGTTGCGATGGGAGCGACTGGACGGCGGCAGCATTCTGCTCCATCAGGGCGAAAAGGCCGCCGACGCCTGGCTCATACGGGCCGGCCGATTGCAGGAGGTGCGCATGATGTCGACAGGTGAGCGGCACGTGTCATGGCGCGTCCCCGGCGAGATGGTGGGAGAGACTTCGCTCCTGAGTGGCGGTAAGCACACGACCACGGTGCGCGCGGTGCGCGACAGTACCGTGGCGCGCCTTGACCGGCAAACATTCGATGCGCTGCTGGCACGTTCCGCTGGATTCAGTAGCGCCGTTGCCCGGCAGATTTCCACGCGATCAGCAGGCAATCCGGCGGACAGCAGGCGTCGTTCGCGCATCTTCGCCGTAGTGCCGCTGACGTTGCCCGAACGCGTCGACAACTTGATCGCGGCATTGTCGGCGGCGTGCGAAGAGGCTGGCCTCGACGCCACCGTGGTGGATACGGCACGTTTGAATGCGACACTTGGTCCGAAAGCGTCCATTACGCGTCGAGGTGATGCCGGCGACGGGGGTATCATTGGTTGGCTTGATCGGCTGGAGCGGCAGCACGACGTGATTATCCTCGTGTGCAGCGGAGAATTCGACACATGGACACGACGCGCCATCCGTCAGTGTGACAACTTGCTGCTGGTGGCAGATGGCACCGCCACGCCTGAATTGCGTCCTGTTGAACGCGAACTGGCCCGTAGTGCGGTGGACAACGCGGCGAATGCGCGCACCGCACATGCCGACAGTGCGCTCGGATTTACCGGCGTACGGCATCTCGTGCTGCTGCAGCCCAATGGAATTTCCGAGGCCACCGGCACCAGCGCATGGCTGGCCCAACGCCCCCACCATACACACCATCACGTACGCGTCGATGAGCGCGGTGATGTCGCGCGCCTCGCGCGCCGACTCACCGGGAACGCCGTAGCGCTGGCCTTGAGCGGAGCGTCGTCGCGGGCGCCGGCGCACTTTGGTGTCGTGCGCGCGATGGACGATTTCGGACTGCCGATCGACATTGCAAGCGGTAGTAGCTCCGGCGCCGGTGTGGCAGCCCTGCTGGCCGCCGGGCTTCGCGCTGACGAAGGGCTGGCCAAAGCCATTGCGATTATCACCACTGGTTCTCCGCGACTTTCCCAGTTCCAGCCACCCATTACCGCCCTGACCAGCGGCGCTGCTGCCGATCGGTCGCTGCAGGCCGTCTTCGGGGATCGGCAGCTCGAAGATCAGTTGATTCCCGCTGTGCTTACCGCCGTGGATATCCGCCGACATCGTGCCGTCCATTTGACCCGCGGGCCATTATGGAAGCTGGTGCGTGCCAGTGGATCACTCCCGCTGTTGTGGCCACCAGTGTGGCACGAGAACGATCTGTTGGTCGACGGTGGCATTCTCAATTATCTGCCAGCGGAGGTGTTCGGTGACCAGGCAGACGACGGACTGATTATCGCGAGCAACCTCGATGCCACGGCGGGGCAAGGCGCGCCATCTTTCGAGGGTACATTGGACTATGGCACCGTCTTGAACAGCTGGGGAGAACTGGCGCGACGCATGCGCCGTTCCAAGGCGCCGCCGCCGCCGGGACTCATCGATATTTTGTTCCACACCATGGCGATTCCGAGCTTCCAGCAGCAGGAAGGACTGGCTGCACTTGCCGAACGAGACAACGTGTGCGTCCTGACCCCGCCACTCGGCGCGTTCGGCCTGTTCGAAGTCAACGCCGAGATCGGCCGGAAACTGGAGGCTGCGTCATGGCTATACGCTCGGCAGGAACTCAAGGGTGTCGCCGCCCTGTGGCACTCACGACGTGAATGGCACGTTCCGAAGGTGAGCGTAACTTCGACCTGACTGACTCAAGAAGGTTTCGAAATCTCCGAAAGCGCTTCACCGGCGGCCTCGATATCGGAGCTCACCACGGCAAAATCACCCAGCGCCACGATTCCCACGAGTCGCTTGTCCGCGTTCACAATCGGCAAGCGTCGAATCTGGTGCTCGCTCATGATCTTTACCGCATCGTCCACGGAATCATCCTCGTAAGCCCAGACGATGCCTTCGGACATGACCTCGCGCACCGTGGTACCCGGACCCTTGCCGTCGGCCACGGCACGCATCGCAATATCGCGATCCGATATCGCTCCAATCATGCGATCATTTTCTCCCACGGGCATCATCCCGAAGTTACCGTTGCGCATGTGTTGCGCAGCTTCCTTGATCGTTTCGTCCGGGCTGATGACCTGCACATCCCGGCTCATCAAGTCTTTAAGCTTTTGCATATCAATCTCCTTACCTCAAACGAAGTAGTAAAAAGCGCAACTTACGAACGATCGCGCATTTGTCCTTCACCATCTGCCAGTTGCCTTGAGCTCATTCCCATTCATCGGAAGCCTTCCTGATGTGGAGCGGACTCCGAACGGCAGTGTTCAACGGTTGTGTGTATTATCGCATTCGCGCGGCTACCCGTGCATTGGCCAAAGGGATGAGAGAAGCAGTAGCCAAATGGGGGGCATTTCAATGTGGAACGCGACAACCCGAAGCTTCAAAACACCGGTCTGGTCAATCTTTTCGGCAGAAGGTGACCAGTTTGCGCCCAGCACTGCGGCGTTCATGGTCAACTACCTGGTGGAGGATTTCCACGCCCTGGTCAACGTGTTGCGCGAAGAAGGCTGCAACGTTCTCGAGAAGGGGCAGCGACAGGAAACATCAGCGCAAGCAGGATCAGGGGGCGGAGCATGATCAGCGGCCCGTGCGAACGAGCTTCCAGACCTTCGTGCCGGCGATCATGTACAACTCGCCCGCGCCGTCCTTTCCGAACGAGTTCGTGAATGGCAGCGACACCTCGGGCCACGATCGCAATTCGTTCGCCCGCCCGTTCACCAACTGGAAGCTGCGCAGCCAGCCGCGACAGAAATCGGCGTACAGGTAGTGACCAACAAGCTCGGGGATGGCCGCGCCGCGATACACGAAGCCGCCGATCACCGAGCAACCGTCGCTGTGCGCATAGTCGATCACGGGGAGCGTGAGGTTGCGACCGCTGATGCAGTCGGTGGCGGGATTGTAGCACGCGTTGCCTTCGGTGAAGGGCCAACCGAAGTTGAGGCCCGCAGCGCGCACGCTCACGGCGTCCACTTCCTCGTGCGCGTCCTGACCGACGTCCCCGATGAACAGCATGCCGCTTGGCGCGTCGAACGAAAAGCGCCACGCATTGCGGAGGCCGATGGCCCAGATTTCGGGGAGCCCAAGGCCGCCCGCCACGAACGGATTGTCGGTGGGTACGACATACGGCAGCGATTGCACGTTGATGCGCAGGATCTTGCCGAGCATCGTGAACCGATTTTGCGCGTTGGCCCTTGGATCGCCGCAACAGGCGCCGTCGCCGGGGGCAAGATAGAACATGCCGTCGGGTCCGAATTCGATCATTCCGCCATGATGTTCACTGCCGCCGTGCGGAATGCTGATGACGATGTTCGGGGTGCCACTGGGGTTAGCCACGTTGGCGCCCGGCGTCGCGGACAGTCGTTCGACGATGACGTTGCCGTTCAGGCCGACGTAGAACACGTAGAAGAACCCGTTGGTCGCGTAGCCGGGATCGAACGTCATGCTGAGCATGCCGCGCTCGCCAACGTTGTTCACGCGGCTGCTGATGTCGAGGAACGGCGCGGGCAGCACCAAGCCGTTGGCGACGATCTTGATGCGTCCGGCGCGCTCGACGATGAACTGACGCGCATCGCCGTCGGGCGCGCTGAGGAACACCGGTTGCACGAGGTTCTCGGCGAACAACGTGAGACCGAGCCGCAGCGGTACGGCATCGTAGGCGACAGCGGCCCGCACCGTGTCGGCGGTGCTGGCGGTGACAGACCTCGTCGCCGGCGTGGGATTGTGCGTGGTGAGCGTACTGCCGACCACGCGCGCGCTCACTGCATATGTCCCGAATTCCAGGCGTCCCAAGACATAGCTGGACGTGAGTCGTCGGGAGAAACCGTTGGGGCCCGTGACGTCGATGGCGGCGTCGGTACCCGCAGGAAGCCCGGTCACGTCGACGCGCAAGGTAGCCGTTCCGGCGCCGTACTCCACCGTAACGGGCGTGGATGCCAGTGCCGGGAGCAACTCCAGCGGCATGGTTGCCGACACCGCCCGATAGAGCTTGCCGCCGGCAGTGACGTCGGCCGTCGTGATGGTGTAGGAGCCCGGGTCGAGGAGGTCGAGTTGCGTGTCGCCGGTGACCACGCGGGTGAATGCGCCGGGGCCGCGAATCGTGATGGCACCGGATGCCCCCGCGGGCAGGCCGAACACGCGCACGGTGAGCCGGGCGCTCGCGACGCTGTAGGAGACGGGCTGGGCGTAGGCGCGCGCGGCTCCCGACACCGTGACCGTTTGCGAGGCTGGCGAGCCGCCATAGCGCGTGATACCCGAAGTGACCACTTGCGGGGTGATGGTGTACGCGCCTTGCGGCAGCGACGACAACGTGCGCGTCGAATCGACTACCCGCCGGAACGACAACGGGCCGGTCACCACCACTGCAGGCACCAGCCCGGCGGGCAACCCCTCGACGGAGACGTCGAGTTCGCCGGTCACCGGTGCGGTGGGGGCGTCTTTGCAGCCCAGCGGCAACAAGAGCAGCAGCAACGGGAGGAGCGGACGCGCGTGCATCGGGTCAACCTAACAGGTACGGCGGCTACGTCGGACGTCGGCTGCCGCAGGAGTCCCTCACCATCACGTCGCACCGCAGCCGGGTATCACGCGGTGGGAGCGACGGGTGCGCCACGCGGGACAGCATGACCGAAAGCGCGACCTCGCCCAGCGCGCTCGTGGGTTGCCGCAGTGTGGTGAGTGGGACGGGCAGCAGGGCGGCGTACTCCACGTCGTCGATGCCCACCAGTCGCACACTCTCCGGGATGGCCACGCGCATCCGGCGCAGTGTGTGCATCAGGCGTCCGGCCGCGCGGTCGTTTGCGCACACCAGCGCGTCGGGCCTTCGCATTCGCAGCAGTGCCTTGACTGCCGCCGCGTCGTCGGGATCGAGTCGCGCGCTCTCGGTCGCGTGAAATGATTCGCTCATCGCGTACATGGCCTCCCGATAGCCGGCCTCGCGCGCATCGACAGTGGGCGCGCTGTTGGGCTGCCTCACGAAGACCACGCGTTTGGCGCCCGAGCGGACCAGGTGTTCCGTCATGAGGTAGCCCGCGCGGCGATTGTCGATACCCACGATCTCACGCTGGTCAGTAACAACACGAAGCACTTCACGCGAGTCAAGGAACTCAAGGCGGTGACCTGGTTACACGACGCCGGATAGCAAAACGTTGCAGCAGTCGGTGATATGACTGGGTTGGTGTCACGGGTTCAGTGTACGGCATGGCGTAGATGTGGATGCGATTAATTGGGCGCGATGACGCCAGAGAAGGACACGTAGCTCAGTGGATACGTGCGCGCATCACGACCCAGCGGCTGTCCCGGACCACTCTATCCCTCGGGACACTGCTGGCCAGTCGCCGTCGGGCTAATGAGCGGTCCGCGGTGCGGTCGGGCGCAGCGGTCCTCTGAATAAATGACCGATGACGCGATCGAGCGAAGAATCCTGCGTTTGTAGATAAGAGGCAGCCCAACCGACGCGAATAACTGAGCCGTCGTGTCAGGGCCACTCACCGAGCGGTGGGCAACAGGGAAGACCTACGCGGGAGAACCGATGGACGTCATGCGGAAGAAATGGGCCAACACGCTGGGCCGGTTGGCGAGTGCGGCCGTTGTCGCGGGCAGCGCCGTGAGTCTGTGGTCATGCACCAAGACGGTTGATGTCGGTGACCCGGGCGTCGTCGCGACAGGCATTGATGGGTATGTAACGTCGGTCTACGTCATGGTCGGCGACATCGTGGTGTTGTACGCCGACCCAACCGACAACTCGCAGAATCCAATCAACGGCGCGAAGGTGCGCTGGAGGTCTGAAGATCCGGGCATCGCCGTGCTCGCGGGGCCGGAGGTCACGATTTCAAATTACCACGGGAGGCTGGACGACCGAAGCCGGGCGCTCTTCAAGGGGGTCTCCGTGGGAACAACGCACGTTGTTGGGACGCTCGAGGGGAGCCCGACGGACATCAATATAATCACGGGCAAGCCACGCGTGCTCAGCGTTACCATAGAGATCAATGTCATTTCGCCTCCGTCCCGCATTGATCTCGTCGCTCAAGCCACGACTTGGCGGGTCGGACAGGGCCTTCTGCTGGACGCGAAGGTCTACTCCGCTCAAGGCGTGCTGATTCCCAATCTGTACAACACGCCTTACGCGATTGTCTTTCACTGCCTCGACGCGCCGGTCGGTGTTTTTTCCTTACTTGAAACTCCCCGCACCGGTGTCGATGCGTGTCGGCGGTTCGCGACATCCAAAGGACGCACGTATGGATATCCTCCATTCGCCGAGACTGAAATGGCGGAGGAAGTTGTTGGAATCACAACCGGAACTGCGCGATTCGAGGCCGTGCTCGAGCGTCGTGACGGGACAAACCAAGCCACAGTTCCCAATGTCCGCGCGCAAATTACCATCAACTTTGTGCCAATTGCGCGCAGCTGGGCATTCGATCCACCAAGCCTCACGGTCCGACTCGGAAGTGCGGCCAATGTCGCGTTCCACATGCGCGATGGCAACGGAAACGAGCTGCCGATAGGGGACATCGAAGGCACTGTCAAGAATGAATTTCTTGCCGGCGCAATACGAACCCTGACCGGCTTTCGCATCGTTGGACGGGGGCTTCCGGATGTCGGACCGACCAACACGACACTGGACGTGCTCATTCAGGAAGGGTTGTACCTGAGCCCGGGCGCAAAATTGTCGGGGGAGCTCACGCTCTTCCAATTGCCGCTCATTGTGCTTCCACGCATACTCGATGTGGACTTCCCCAGCGATATCACGGTGTTCGAGGGTGAACTCAGGGACTTTCCCCTCAACGTCGTACTTGCGGCGGGCACCAGCATCACCGAGCCTTTCGAAAACATCAACCAGCAGATCGTGTCCGAGAACCCCGCGCTGGCGACGGGCGGCTTTAACTATGATCGACCCAAGACGTTCGGCATTCTTGGACGCTCGGCCGGGCCGACTGGTGTAGTCCGCGTGGGCATGACGTACAAGACAGTCAACGAAGGCGGTTTCACCAAGCAGTTCTTCGTCACCGTGCGCCGGTTGCTGCTCGCCATGTCACCGCCGCAGGCAAGAGTAAATCTCGGTGCGACGCAGCTGTTCGTGCTGAACCAGGTCGATGAAAGCAACCGCGTACTCAGCGCGGTTCCTAACGACCAGATCGCATGGACCAGCGCGGACGCGGCGATTGCCACGGTGGATGCGACGGGTGTCGCGCGGTGCACGCAACTGGGAGGCACGGTGGCAATCCGCGGAACGCACACCGCCACTCGTGTCTTCGCATCCGCGTCCCTCACCTGTGGAACAGCCCCGACAATCAGTACGCCGGCCGCTGTCACGGTGGAAGTTGGGAAACCCTCGGCGACGATTACCGCGACCGTGCTCAACGCAACGGGAGCCGTGGACGTCTCGTGGTCGGCACCTGCCAACCCCAACTTCACGATTACAAAAACCGGCGCGTCAACCGCCACCGTTTTTGGTGTGAGCGTGACGACCGCCGACGTGCCACTCACTGCGACGTACACGCAAACCGGCACGCCATACACGGCGACGACCTCAATCAAGGTGATCCCGGCGGTCGTGAACGGATATTCTGTCGCCGCAACGACTGTGGCCTTCACACCCGGATCGACCACCCCCACGCCGGCGACACTGCCCATCACACGCACGGGCACCTTTACCGCCGCACTCGGCTTCGTCTCCGCGACTGGTGCACCAGCTGGACTCAGTATCGTTCCGTCGGCGACGAGCTTCAGCACTGCCGTCACTCTCAGCATTTCAGGGACAGCGGCGACGGGCACCTACCCGATCGCCGTCACGACAAACGCGATTGGCAGCACGCTGCCGCCTCAGACGACCACGCTCACCGTAGTCGTCGGCGCCTCGTCAACACCAACCATCGCGGCAGTATACCTGGATCCACGCGACGCGGAGATGACTGCATCCGCGGCGGTGGCTGGGGCCGGCGGACTGACGTATCGAGCGCGACTCGTCGACAGCCAAGGCAATGAGGTGGCGTACGCTTCGTCGGGCGGCACTCTGGCCTACACGTCGTCCACACCCAGCGCCGTGAGGATCTCTCCCTTCAGCACCGGTCCCGCTATCGTGACTGGATTATCCGGCGCCAACACCGTCGTCACGATCATCCGCGCGACGTTCACCAAGGGCACCCAAACACTGACGGACGAGACACCGCTCACAATCTACCCGTCGAGCTCCCCCGTAGCGCACTACGGAACGGCCGAGATCTCGATGCCGCGCGATGCGCGCGTGCTCAAGGTCGGCGACAAGATTCAGGTCCCGGTGATTGTGCGCGACCGCAACGGGATTCAGCAACTCTCCGGGGTCACAGGCTTGACGCTCACCTCGTCGAACCCGGCCGCGATCGAGATTGCCGCAGTCACGCCGATACCCGGCGCTCCCGCCAACGGCTACTTCTTCGAATTGACGGTGAAGGTCGCAACATCATTTCCGGGAATCAGACTCACCGCTGACCTGATCGGCGCCGCCAGCTCGATCTACGTGATCGTCACGCCGCCCTGAGCCGACGCCATGCACCGGCCCGTCGCGCCACGTGCGCGGCGCGGCCGGTTCAGTTTCACGATGTGGAGAGAGATCTCACCAACCGACAACCGCGCCGCGAGAGGATCAGATGGCGCAGCGCCCTTGCGACAGTTGCAGCTCAACCGAATGTTAGTCGCATCGTCCAAACCGCAATCATCCTTTCGCCGTCGAAAACTTCGATGAAGCTCAACCCATATCTCGCGTTCGACGGCCGCTGCCGTGAAGCTTTCGAGTTCTATGAGAAGATCCTGGATGGGCACATTGCGTTCATTCAGACGATCGGAGAGTCGCCGATGGCGTCGACCGCGCCGGCCGGCGCCCTCGACCGGGTCATGCACGTCACGCTGCAGATCGGCGATCAAGTGCTGCAAGGGGCCGACGCGCCCCCAGGTCAGTTCACGATGCCGGCGGGGTTCTGTGTCGCCCTGCACTTCGACGACGTTGCCGAGGGCGACCGCGTGTTCAATGCGCTCGCGCTGAATGGCAAGGTGCAGATGCCGTATCAAGCGACCTTCTGGACGAAAGGGTTTGGCATGCTCATCGATCAATTCGGCACGCCATGGATCGTGAACGCCGGGCAGACGATCGGCACCGACGCCTAGCGCATCCACCGACTGAGACTCGCGCCACTGGCGCGGCGGAGCGATGAAATGCACATCGGCTTGATCGGCGGTATCGGACCTGCGGCGACGGTGGTGTACTACCAACGCCTCTGCGCGCGGATGCGGCAGCTGGAGTCACCGCTCGAGCTCACCATCGTGCAGGCGGACGTACACACGCTGATTCGGAACAACCTCGCCGATCGTCGCGACGATCAGGCTGCGATCTATGCGGAACTGATCGACCGGCTGAAAGCCGCAGGGGCGGAATGTGCCGGAATCACGTCGCTGGGCGGGCACTTCTGTTTCGACGAGACCGCGCGGATCTCCTCGCTGCCGCTCGTCTCCGCCGTGAGTCCGCTCGATGATCACTTTGCCGGCGAAGGCATTGCATGCGTCGGTCTGCTTGGCACGCGCGTCGTCATGCGCTCGCGACTCTACGGCCAACTGCACCGCACGCGCGCCGTGGCGTGCGACGACGATATCGACCGGCTCGGCCAGATGTACCAGGATGTCGCCGTTACCGGCGTGTGTACCGATGCGCAGCGCGAAGCGCTGTTCGACGCAGGGCGGCGCATGGTCGATGAGCAGGGCGCCGAGGCGATCGTGCTGGCGGGTACGGATCTCGGACTTGCGTTCGACGGGCGCGAGACCGGCTACCGGGTGATTGATGCGCTTGATGTGCATGTGGCACTGCTGGCCGACCTGGCGGCGGGGCGCACGAGCCTGAACGGTGCCGGTCGCGCCAACTCGCGCGTCCCTTGAGCCGAAAGAGAATCGTGCCCGCCGCGGCACTGTGCGGTATCCTCGGAGCGGACCATCTGGAGTGGCCATGATTCCTGAACTTCCGGGCGCGGTGCCGGAAATCCCCGTCTCGGATATCACTGCAGCTACGACATACTACCGTGACAATCTGAGTTTCGACCTGGACTGGGTTGATGCGGACATCGCACTGGCCGGGATCTCGCGGAACAACTGTCGACTGTTTCTCGCCGGTCCGCTGTTCCGCAAGGAACATGGCTACGTGAGTCCCGTGATAACGTGGCTCAATCTGAGCAGCAAAGCCGAGGTTGACGATCTACATCAGGCTTGGCGTGCGACAAACGCTATCTTGGTGTCCGAACCCGAATCGAAACCCTGGGGCCTTCACGAGTTCACCGCTGCAGATCCCGACGGCAACCTGTTCCGTGTGTTCCACGACTTCGCGACGCCGGAGCGCGAGCGGGCCAAGTCCACTGGGGAGGACATCAAACCGTGTAGAAATCACGCACTGGCCAAGCGAAGCGAGTTGGCATGACATTTCTCCAGCAACTGGAGGTTCGTTTTCAGAAGAACATGCATCGGCACAAGGGAATCGCATGGGCCGATGTACGCGCGAAGCTCCTGGGGAATCCCGATGCCCTGAAGTCGCTTCTCGAAATGGAGGCGACGGGCGGCGAACCTGACGTTATTGGCCAGGACAGAGAGACCGGGCAGTACACGTTCTGCGATTGCTGCGCCGAGAGTCCAAGTGGCCGCAGAAGTCTCTGCTACGACCGTGAAGCGCGTGAGGCTCGGAAGGAACACAAGCCGACGAGTAGCGCTGTCGAAACGGCCGCTGCAATGGGTCTCGACCTTCTCACAGAGCAACAGTACCGAGAGCTGCAGACGCTTGGCGAGTTTGATACCAAGACTTCCAGCTGGATCAGCACGCCGCCCGACGTGAGAACGCTCGGCGGGGCCCTCTTCTGCGATAGGCGCTATGACAAGGTATTCGTGTATCACAATGGCGCGGAGTCGTACTATGCTGCGAGAGGCTTCCGGGTGCTGCGTCGCGTGTGAACACGATGCCTGCTGTCGTTCGCTCACTGGTTCCGGTGATGGTCTTCCTCGCCGCGTCCTGTCTCCGTTCCGGGGAGTCGACGCCCATGGTGATCGATGACGAACTCGCACTCGTTCGCGAAGCGCAGAGGCGCAGGTCAACGGCAATCGACCCTTCCAGGCGCCTCCGTTCACCATGACGCAGGTGGCGCCGTTTGAGCTGCCATGGCGCATCGCGTTCCTGCCCGATGGGCGCATGCTGATCACGGAAAAGATCGGCGCGCTGTGGCTGGTAACGCCGGACGGCGCGAAAACGCCGGTGACGAACGTGCCGCTCTCCGTGTACTTGGGGCGCAACGGATCGGATCTGGGCAACGGCGGCATGCTCGGCGTCTACACATCGCCGAACTACACGACCGATCACAACATCTACGTCACGTATTCCGAGCCGGGCTTGCCCATGGGCTCTGGTCTGGCGCTGGCGCGCGCCCGCCTGTCGATCGCCGACGGCAGGTCGGCGGCGCCGTCGCGTTTTCTCCCGACGGACAATTCCTGTACCTCGCGCTCGGTGATCGCCATCGGATTGCACCAGTGCAGGATCCAAATCAGCCGCTGGGTAAGATTCTCCGCTTGACGCTCGACGGAAAGCCGGCGCCTGGGAATCCACAAGCTGGCAAGATGGGCACGAAAACAGTCGGCATCATTGGAAAGCAGCTGGACACGTATGGCGCGACAGTTGCAGAGATCATGTACAGCTACACATTTCCCGGCGACAACCTGACGCCATCTGAAACGTGGAGCACCGGTCATCGTACACCGTATGGTTTGGTGTTCACGCTTGATGGTCGTCTTTGGGAACTTGAGCACGGCCCGGCGGGCGGCGACGAACTGAATGTGATCGAGTCGGGAAAGAACTACGGTTGGCCACTCGTGTCGTATGGCAGAGACTACAACGGTACAAACATTCCGCATCCGGATAGCCGGCCCGACCTGGCGAAGCCCGTCATATACTGGACGCCCGTGGTCGCGCCCGGAAATCTTGCGCTCTACAACGGCGCGATATTTTCGGAGTGGAACGGCTCCGGGCTGATCGCTGGTCTGGGATCGAGATCGTTAAGCCGAATCACTTTCGATGGCAACGGCGGCGCAGCACCCGCTGAGCGTTGGTATTTGGGCCGCGAGATTCGCGACGTGGCGGTTGGTCCTGATGGTGCAGTGTGGGAATTTGATCAACGAGATACAGGGCGGACTGTTTCGCCTGACGCCAAACCGACGATAGTCGGGACGATTTCTGCCCGTCGCACACTACTCCAGCCACGAGGATACCGCACATGTCGAAGGCTCGCCCAAAGGCGGCGTGGGAAGGACAGGCGGCTGGCTGCGACGCTTATAATCAAACTGCGAGTGCACCTGATCACCTGACGGGGGGGCACATGTCGATTTCAGTACAGATCCGAGACATTGTCGATGGCATGGATATGCAAGCCAACGAACGGACATCGTACTTGCGTCGTTCGAGTGGTGAGGTGTTGACCGTCGGCGACGATGAATTTGCGGCCGGCGAGATCGACCTGGATGGAAACAATCCGGAAGCGATTGCGCGGGCGATCGACGACAGTCCGGATGCATACATCGCGCTTCCCGATCGGTTTGAGATCAACGAGTATCGGATGATGGAGCGCTTTGCGTATGCAGTCACCGATGCGCCGGTACAGGAACAGTTGTTGACGTCGCTCCGTGGAGCTGGGGCCTACCGTCGATTCAAGGACGCGCCGCATCACACCGGTGTCGCGTCGGCCTGGTACCGCTACCGCGCCAACGCGTTCGCCAAGGTTGCACGAGATTGGTGCGTAGCACACGGAATTGCGTTCGCGGACTTGCCGACTGACTCAAGCTCGCAGGTATCGGCGGTGGAACTCTGACCGGTGCCTTTGCGCAGCGGAAATTGTTGCGTAGGCTTGCCGAATGTCCGATTCTGAATCACGTTCTCGTACTCGCTTGCCGGGAGACTGATGGAAGCCGACCCTGAGGCCCTATGAAATCCGTGGCGTCGACTCTCGCGTTGCTCGTCCTTTCGCTTGCGGCCCGGGAGCTGGCCGCGCAGGCGGGCACTCGGGAACACTGGATCGTCATCGTCCGCGCTGCTCCTGGCGACTCGTCGGCGCGTTCGGTTCGCATGACATGGAAGGGTGACTCCCTGCGCGGCGAATTTTCGCCGGACGGGCGTCAACTTATGGTCGGCGCTGCCGGACCGACGGGTGTCGTCGCGGAGATGCGCAACGACGAACGTGCGATGGTTCAGCTAAGGGGCACGCGATGGATCCGGCACGATGGCTGGCACATGGACCGGAGCGCCGCTTCGGCCGGGCGGTGCGCAGACGGGCACTTGGTCTGCGATGCGCACCGTAGCAAATGATACGGTGAGGAATGGTGTCGAACGTTGGATCGTTACCCGCATTCCGGCGGCCGAGCGTCTCGCGGCCGGCTCTCAGCCGCAATCGTTTCACGCTGATCTCCTCTGGCGAGGCGATTCCCTGATCAGCTTTCCGCTTGGCACCGCACCGCTCGTCGGCACCGTACGTGCGGGTCACATCGCGGCGCTCTGGCCGGACACGGACACGCGGATGTTGGTCCTCAAGGGTACGCGCGCGAGTGGCGACAGCATGGCCGGCACCTGGGCGACGTTTGCTCCACCTGCGCGAACGGGAACGTGGGTCGCCGTTCGGGAAGGACAACGCCGCTCGCCGCGCACAGTCACGTACGAACCGAAGCGGTGGTACACGAACTACTCAGCGTCGAATGTCGCGGAACTCCAAGCTGTACCGGGCGACACGATTCGCCTGCGCGGTCAGAGTTCCGGGAGTGGCATCGTCCCCGCTCCAATCGCTGTCGACGGTGCCCTTCCCGGTGACTTGCTCGCGGTGCGCATCCTTCGCATTCGGCCCACACCGTCTACTGCATGGAGTGAGCGCTCATTCCCGTCACGCGCGCGTTCGGCAATCTCGCGCTCGAGATGGAACGCGAGTTCATCGTCAAGCTCCCGATCGAGTCGCCGCCGAAAGACCAGCGCGCGCAGCCGCTCGATGACATCGCGCACAACGCTCATGCGCCCTCCGGATCGAGCTCGGCGTTGAGGATCCGGTTCACGGCCTCCGATGCCTGCAGCCAGAGGGAGCGACTGGGAGCAAGCTGCCGCCGTCCAGCCGCGGTGAGGAGATAGTATCGCGCCTTCCGGTTGTTCTCGGTGACGCGCCACTGCGAACGGACCCAGCCCTTGCGCAGCATCCGCTGCAGTCCGGGATACAGCGAGCCTTGCTGGACGCTGAAGACGCCGTCAGAGAGTTGGTCGATGCGCTTGGCGATGCCCCAACCGTGCATTGGCTCGAGGCTCAGCGCCTTGAGGACGAGCAGTTCGAGCGTTCCCTGCAGCAGTTCCTGGCCGTCGGGCATTTTCGCGTCCTCCAGATGGTCTGAAGGAAGTGTTGCTGCGTTCCTTCAGATTGTCAACAGGAACGCCGCACGTCCGGTCACTGTCGCGAGATGACGAACGTGTACTTGTGGATCGCGCCATCGGCGAAACGAATCTCCGCGCGCCCCGCTCCCTTTGTTGTAGAGCCTGGATCCAACTTGAATTGGAAGACCTGCCAATCCTGTTCATCCCACGACAGGCGCAT
>JANMRE010000403.1:0-9419 GCA_031370885.1 Gemmatimonadaceae bacterium | reverse complement strand
GCCGGGGTGGGGGGGGTTCTTCTGGCCTCACCCCCCCCCCCCCCCCCCCACCCCCCCCCCCCCCCCCCCCCACAACTCTCACCCCTGTTCCTGCTCACTCTGGCACCTCACCCCTGCACCTGCTCACCCCTCAACTCCCCTCACCCCTCGGTCTCAGCGGCGGTTCTATGCACACCCGCGCCTTCCACCGTGGGTTGGGCCTGCACAATGCGCTTGACGGGGCGGATGGACATACAGACTCCGAATGAAAGGTGGTTCAGTCCTTCACATCCAGCATTGCCTTGATCTGATCCCGCACATCCGTCAGGTGCGCGCGTGACGCCCGATCACTGGTTTTGCCGATGGCAACGGACAGCTCGCGATCCAGTGTACGCATTTCATCCTTGAGCAGCGGACGGAAGTCGCGTGTGCCGGCAGGACCGCCACCGCCAAACAGCTGCGCCAACAGGGCGTCCTGCGCATTGGTTGCCGGCGGTTTGATCTTGCTGGCCATCGCTTCGATGTAGGTGGCCTGCAAACGACGACGATAGGCGTCGATCGGCGCGCCACTGTAGATCTCCTTCCACAGTCCGCGACGCAGGTCGGTGAGCATTTCGCCGAGTGAGTATACGGTGCTTTTGTTGGTGGCCATAGCGTCGAATTCCACCATGCGCTGGAGCTTGGCGTTGCCAACGAGCGCACTCAAGACGCGTCCCTGCGCGCCGCTTACCCGATTGATATTTCCGTCGGACTCGAGCTTGCTCAGGATATCCGGTTTGATCATCGCTGTTGGTGTCGCAAATACTTCATCAATCAGGAACTGCACGGCCTCCTTCTGTCGCGCGCGCGACACGACGGTCCACACCGGTCCGCTCTGACTGACGGCCTTTTCCTGCTTGTTCGATCCGCCCACGATTCTCGTGACATGACTGGCTTCGGTGGCCCATTGACTCAGGACGGAGCCGTACGTGGCACGCAGCAACGAGTAATCCGCGGTCTTGTCATTCGTGGAGGCGGGAATGACGAGATCGATGATGCGTCGAAGGTTCTTGAATCCAAGTCTGGTGGCCTTCACCGCATCGGCGTCGCCAATCGCTTCGGACTGCTCTCCCGGATCGACCGCACCGCCGCCAAAGCGGTACCATGGCACCGTGTCCTGCATGCGTGCCCAGGCATCGAGTGTTGTCCGTTCTGCTTCGGGTGTGGTGGCACCGGCGATGGGCTTGTATCCCCACATGACCGCGAACTTATCGTAGGGTCCGACCTTGGGAACGAGATCCGAAATGGCAATCCCGTCTTCGGGCTGCGCGATGTAGTTGAAGCGCGCGTAGTCCATGATCGACGGCGAATGCCCCATGCGGGCGATCCAGCTTTTCGAACGAATGGAGTCGACCGGGTACATCGAACTGCCCTTCATGTTGTGCGGGAAGCCCAGTGTGTGCCCGACTTCATGCGCCGCGACAAATTGCACCAGCCGCCCCATCAGGGTATCCGGGAACGGAAACGTCTGCGCGCGCTTGTCGAGATGACCAACCTGTGAGAAATACCAGTCGCGCTGCAGGTCCATGATGTTGTGATACATCTGCACATCGGCATCAATGATCTCGCCCGTGCGCGGGTCGGTGGTGCTGGGTCCTACGGCATTGGCGACAGGGCTGGGGAGCCAGCGCACCATAGCCACGGATGCGTCTTCACCTGAGAAGTCCGGATCGTTGGGAACGTCGCCGGCAACGATGCCCTTGCTGAAGCCGGCCCCTTCGAAAGCGCTCTGCCACTCTTCGATGCCCGCTTTGATCCACGGCTTGAGCCAATTCGGCGTGGCGGGATCGACGTAGTACGTGATGGGTTTCTTCGGCACGCACAGGTTGCCGACCATCTTGTCGGAGCACTCCAGCCGCCAGCGGGCGATGTATTGGCGCGGTAACACGCGCTGTTGCGGCGAGCCAAAATCGGTCTTGGTGACGCCAAAGAAGCCCACACGTGCGTCCATGAATCGCGGGGTCATCGGAACATCCGGCAGTCGCACAATGGAGAAGGTGAATGCTTCGGTCACTGCCGACGGCCCGCCGCCGAGGGCCAGTCCAGGGATGTTTGGCAGTCCACCCACGGCACCACCCTGCGGCGTATACGTCTGCACCGCCGTGACGTTCACATTGCGTGAGAACGCGGCGAATTTGTCGATGTACGAGCGTGCGGCGTCAACGGTGGCCCGTCGACCGTTGGCCACGAACTCCGGTACGCCACCGGTAAACAGTCGTGTCACTTCGATCACTGACGCGCTGTCCTTGCCGTACGCTTCCACATTGAGCGCGGTGATGATCGGGAAGATGCCGATCAACGACATGGCGCGATTGGTCGACAGCGTACTGTCGGTGGCGACATTGTTGTAGTTGATGTCGCGCAGGAAGATGCGATTTTCACGTCGTTCGAAGCGGACCACGCGGTCGGTGCCGAGCGTCCCGTTGATGCCGATGCTGGCGGCGGTGCCGGCGAGCACTGACGTGATCACGAAATCCTTGTTCAGCTGATCGGCGGGAAGCTCGAAGTACAGCCGTGAGCCGACTTGATGCACGTCGAACACACCCTTTTTGGATTTGGCGCGCGGTGTGATGACGGTAGCATACGGACGCGGGTTGGGCTCGGCTGCTCCGCCGCCCAACGCACCAGCGAGTGCGCCGAGGTTGGGAACACCGGCCGGCGGCTGATTCGGAGTACCCGGTGTGGGAGTACCCGGGGTTGGCGCGCCGGTGGTTGGCGTGTTACCGGCGGGGCGGTTTGACGCGGGCGTGGGCGCTGTGGTCGGCTTCTTCGACGGCTGACAGGCCGCGAATGCCAACCCGGCTGCGGCCAACGGGAGGGTGCGAAATCGCATTGGGAAGACGGGAAAGGGGGGGCCGCGACCGGTACCCGGTACGGCAGCCTTCAGTTTACCCGCTCGGCGTCACTTGAAACAGTCGCCCTGTCGCGGTCGTGCGAGCGCGGACCGTGCGCGGTGCTCGGATTCTGGGACGAAGAGCCGATACTCAACAGCATCTCCCCGATCGTCACCCACCGTCTGACCTCATTCATGTCCACGAATTCACGCGCCATCACCGTCGTAGCGGCGCTGCTCGCCGCGATTGCCGCACCGTCGGTTCTCGCGGCCCAGCACCCAATAGCGAAGCCAGTGCCGGCGTCATCACCGGCCAGCAAGCCTTCCGCAGCCAGTCACTCCGAAAGTGTCGCGACGAGTGTGTCGCACGCGGCGACCCCGATGTCGGGAACATCGTCGTGCGGAGCGCTCACCCCGCTTTCCGCGAGCGGTGCCGTGTTTCCGGAAACGGCGGGTCCAGGCTTCGCCTCGTATGTCGATCCGAGTGTGCCCCGCGAGCGCGCCGATCGGGTGATGATCGGCTGCCGCTCGTTTGTGGCGCCCTTCGCCTCGCTCGACGGCACACTCGGTCCCATCGCGATCGGTGATGACACGAACGTTCAGGACAACGTGGTGTTGTCGGGCAAACTCGTGGTGCTTGGTGATCATGTCAGTATTGCGCACGGCGCGACGATTATCGGACCGGCCACGATTGGGGCGCCGAAAGGCCTGCCGGCCTTCGTCGGGTTCAATTCAGTGATCGATGGTGCGACGGTGGAGCCGGATGCGATGGTGACGCATCTGGTGAAGGTGTCTCCGGGCATCGTCATCCACGCGGGTATGAAGGTGCTTCCCGGCAAGTGGATTCAGACGCAGGAGCAGGCCGACAACGAGGCGCTTGGCAAGGTCACCAAGGTGACCGACGCCGACCGGGAATTCATGCACGGTGTGTTGCATGTGAACGGATCGTTCGCCGCCGGCTACTCCAACCTGGCGCACATTTCGCCGTCACAACTTCTGGGCGCAGGTCGCGATCCGGGTTATTCGGATTTCAACCACGACGCCGATCTGCCGACGTTTGCCGGTCAGGCGGAATCGCATCCCGAGATTCCGATGCGAATCGTGGGCGGTGTCCGTATGGACGATCCGCTCATTGCGCTGTTGGCGAAGGTTGGTCGAGACGTGTCAATTCGCGCCGATGAGGGAGAGCACTTTCACTTCGGCATCGTGGGGCGATTGCAGGACCGGGTAACGTTTCACGCGCTCGAGCACACCGACATTGACATCGGGAATGGTGATTCGTTTGGCTACCACGTGGTGGTGCATGGCGGGCCTGACGATGCGAGCGTGCCGCATGAGGTCACGCGCATCGGGGACAATGTCACGGTCAAGGATTGGTCGGTGGTATTCCGTTCCAAGATCGGAGCGGGCGTTTCCATTGGCGTGCGAGCGTACGTAGACGGGTGTCATCTGGCGCCGGGCACCGTGGTTCCGGACCGCACGATCATGATCAAGGACAAGGTGGTGGGGACGGTGGAGTGGTAACGCAGAGGATCTTGAGGAGTGAGCAGAAGCAGGGGTGAGGGTGGAGCGGTGAGCGGCGAGGGTAGAGTACTGACTGGTACTGACTCTGCCCTGAGCGCTCACCGCTCCACCCTCACCCCTGCTTCTGCTCACTCCTCAGGCAGTTTAGTTCTTCGGATCCAGCATCTGCTTGATCTGATCACGCGAATCCTCGAGGTGCGCCTTGCTCATGCGATCGTTGGTTCGGGCGATCGCCGAAGCGAGGTCGGCATCGAGTGCGCGCATTTCGCTCTTGAGAATCGGACGAAAGTCGGCCGTGGTCACCGGTGCGGCACCGCCGCCACGTCCGCCGCCGCCTGCGGGCGCTGCCGCAGCTGCGGCCGGCGGATTGATCTTGCTGGCCATCGCTTCGAGATACAGACGCTGCAAGCGACGGCGAAACGCATCGATTTCGTTGCCCGTGTTGATCTCGCTCCACAATCCCTTGCGGAGGTCGGCCAGCATGTCGGACACGGCGTACACGTCGTTTTTCGACTTGGCCATCGCTTCCATCTCCAGCATGCGGGCCAGCCGATCGTTGGAGACGATACTGGTCAACGCGCGGGCCTGCGCATTGCCCACGCGATTGAGACTGCCGCTGGCTTCGACTTTGCGCAGGATGCTTTCGTCGAGCAGCCACGTCTGCGTGGTAAACGCGTTGTCGATCAGAAACCTGAGCGCTTCCTTTTGCCGGGCGGGTTCGACATTGCGAAACACCACGCCTTTCTGGCCGACGAGTTTTTCCTGCTTGTATTCACCGCCGATGATACGCGCCACATGGCCCATCTCGGTGGCCCATTGCCCAACCGTGCGGCCGTAAATCTCTTCAAGATCGTCGTACGTGCTGCCTTCCTTCCACGCCGTGGCCGACTCGACGAGGGCCATGGTACGCTTGAGGTTTTTCACGCCAAACGCGGTGGCTTTCACGGCGTCTGCATCACCCACCGCTTCCGACTGCTCGCCCGGGTCGGAACCCTGTGCGCCAGCGTCGCTGGCGAAACGATACCACGGAATGGTGTCCTGCATCTTCGCCCATTTATCCAGCGTGGCCTGCTCGGCCTCGGGCGATTTCGCGCCAGCAATCGGCGAATAGCCCCACATCACCGCGTACTTGTCGTACGGGCCGACCTTTGGAATGAGGTCGTCGAGAGCGATGTTGTCTTCCGGCTGGGCGACGTAGTTGAAACGCGAGTAGTCCATGAGCGTGGGCGTGTGGCCCATCTTCGCGACCCACGTTTTCGAGCGCACTGAGTCGAGTGGATACATCGAACTCGCCTTGAAGTTGTGCGGGAACCCCAGGGTATGGCCGACTTCGTGCGCCGTCACGTATTCCACGAGCCGCCCCATCAGCGAATCGGGGAACGGGAACTTGTGGGTGCGCTTGTCGAGATGACCGACCTGCGTGAAATACCAGGAGCGCCCGAGATTCATCACATTGAGATACGTCTGCACATCGGCGTCGATGATTTCGCCGGTGCGCGGATCTTTCAAGCTGGGGCCGACGGCATTCTCCGTGGCGGAGGGCAACCAGCGCACCATGGCGACGGTGGCGTCTTCACCGGAGAATTCCGGATCGCCAGGCGCTTCGGCCGCGACAATGCCCTTGCTGAAGCCGGCCGCTTCGAAGGCCACCTGCCAGTCTTCGATGCCGCGTTTGATCCACGGCTTGATCCATGCCGGCGTGGCGGGATCGAGATAGTACGTGATGGGTTTTTTCGGCACACACAGGTTGCCCACCTTGGCGTCGGAACATTCGAGACGCCAGCGCGAGATGTAGCGCTTGGTTTCGACGCGTTGATAGGCGCCGGAGAAATCCCGCTGCGACACGCCGAAGTAGCCGACGCGATCGTCGTTGAGACGCGGCTGCATCGGCACATCAGGCAGCTTGGCAATCGAGAACGTGTACCGTTCGGTGGTGGCACCGGGCGCGCCTGCTGCACCACCGCGTCCACCACCCGGGGCGGCCGCGGCCGCGGCCTGCGGGGTAAACGTCTGCACCGCGGTGACGTTCACATTGCGTGAGAACGCGGCAAATCGGTCGATATAGGAGCGTGTTGCATCGACGGTGGCACGGGCACCGAGCGCCGTGTACTCCGGCACGCCGCCGGTGAACAGGCGGGTGACTTCGATCACCGACGCGCTGTCGGCGCCATATGCTTCGACATTGAACGCGGCGAGAATTTTCGTGAGCGCAATCAGGTCGAAGGCCTTCTTGCCAGCCGTCGAGGTATCGGAGTTGAACTCGCTGTAGCTGGCTTCGCGTAGCAGGATACGGTTATCGCGACGCTCGAAGCGCACAAGATTATTGCCGCCCTGCGTGCCGCGAATGGCAATCTCGTCGGGGGTGGAGTTGAGCGTGCTGACAATCACGAAGTCCCTGCCCAGTTCGCTGCGCGGAATTTCGAAGTACAGACGGCTGGCGATCTGATGAACCTTGAACACACCCGACTTCGTGATGGCGCGCGGCGTGATTACGGTGGCGTAGGCCCGAGGCTGCGGATCCTGTGCGGCGGCGGCCGCGCCGCCCTGTGCGCCTTGATTGCCGCCGCCACCACCGCCGCCGCGGGGCGCGCCGCCACCTGGGCGGGCCGCATGGGCCGGCGCGGCCGCAGGAACTGGAGCGGGAGTTGGCGGAGCGGCCGTCTTGGAGCAGGCGATCAGCGCGAGTCCGGTCGCGACCAGAGAAAGCAGAGTGCGTCGCATGGAAAGGGAGGCGGGGGAATCGGGAGGTCGCGTGTGGTGCGAACCTCACGCGTAGCCAAGGACTACGCGGCGCTGGTCGGGTACGCTGACGAAAGAAGGGGCAAGAGGTGTGAGCTACCGCAACACTCTCACCGCCCAATCCGCCAACGCACCAAGCACTTCTTTCCGCACCTTTGGATCCTTGAGCTGAGCATACCCTCCAGGCAAACCCGACGGGTCGTTCAGAAACAGATGGTTCGTTGCGGCGAATTTGCGAAGCGTCACGTCGCGATTGCCGCTGGAACGGAGCGCCGTGTTGAGCGAGTCGGCTTGCTCCGGCGTCACCTGACGGTCGGTTTCGCCTTGCAACAGCAGCACCGGTTGCTTCACCTGTCTGACCGTTGCGAGCGGATTGTGCGACATGAAGAAGCCCATCCACGGACTGGCCTTGCTGATGGAGTCGAGGCCGGCCGGTACGGTTTTCCAGAGGGAGTCGCGCTGCGCGGTGGAGAGTCCTGGCGCGTTGTCGATCCCCTGCCGGTTCTGAAACATGAGCACTCGGCGGCCGTCGTACGCGGGTCCGGCGAGCAACGCGATGCCTTTCAGCTTCGGATCGCTGGCGGCAACCATCGGCGCGATGATGCCACCTTCACTGTGTCCGGCCAGGGCAATGCGCGCCCCGTCTACGTCACTACGTGCACGCAACCACGCGACAATGGAGCGCACATCGTCGGCAAAATCGGCGCTGGTACTCTTCACCGCGCTTTCGCGACCGCCCGAGTCACCCACGCCACGATCGTCGAAGCGCAAGACGGCAATGCCACGGCGTCCAAGCGTATCAGCGATCTGTCGAAAGATCTCGTATCCCGACACGATACCGATGCGACTATCGCGTTCCTGCGGGCCACTGCCGCTGATGGTGATCACCACCGGCATCGTCGACAGTCCCGTTGGCTTCGTGAGCGTGGCGGCAAGATCGTAGCCGCGCCCCGTAGGGATCTTCACATGCTCAGCGACATACGGCGCGCCGACCGGGGCGTCGTAATTGATGCGTCCTGCGGAAGCACTTACCGCGCCTGTGGCGCGCACTACGCGCGCACCCTGACCGGGCAGCAGAATCACCGACGGCATGCCGTCTGGTGCGGACACGATGCGCATGACGGACGTCGCCAACTTGAAGATCGTGGTGTCACCGGACTGCGCGACCGTGGCGGCCAACGTCTGTGCGCCCGAGGTGAGAAAAATATTGATCGTGCTGACCTTGCTCAAACGCGCCTGTGACGCCAGCAGTGCGGCGTGCAGCACCGACGCATTCACGAGTGCGAACGCACCTGGTTTTGACGGCAGTGTTTGCTTGACGCGCTGTGTGCCGCTGGCGAGGTCGATGTACGCACTGTCGGCGCGCATCGCGATGGTGCCGGACTGAAGCGGCGTTGCGTCGGCCGCCGCTCCCGGCGCAAAGATGCGAAGCGTGAGCACGCCGGGTTCGACTTTCTGCGGCGACTGCTGCCACTCCGTGCGTGGTTGTCCCTTGATGGACAGCACACCGGTTGTCGTGGTGCCCGCGTGGGTGATGGTCTCCACGCCGAGTGTGTCGCCGTTATCGCGGAGGTAAACGTAGGTGAGGGTTGTCTGCATCGCGGTGCCTTGCGCCTGCGCCCCACAGGCCACGACCAAACCGGCAACGAGCGCCGCGATCGCGGCGATGGGGAGTGCCACGCCGAGGCCACGCACTCGGCGAAACGCCAAAAACAGCATAGAAAGTGGAGCGCGACGGGCGCCCGGGCATCATTCAGGTTGTCGAGTCGCCCGGCGCTCTATCGAGCAGACGCTCGACGGTCGGGTCGGTCGATACATCGGGTGTGGTGTACTCATGCGACGCGCGCGGCGGTGGCTGGCGACCTGCCTGTTGCAGCGCGCGCCGCAACAAAAACTCGATCTGCCCGTTCAGACTGCGCAGATCATCGTTCGCCCAACGATGGACCGCGTCGAGCAACTCGCGGTCCATACGCAGAAGGAAGGACTTTCGTTCAGCCATGAGACGAGGCGGCGGCAATGGCAGAATTACGAGTACAGCGTGCCGGTGTTCACCACCGGCTGCGCCGCGCGATCGGAACAGAGCACCACCAGCAGATTGCTGACCATCGCGGCTTTACGCTCATCGTCGAGCGTGACGATGTTTTTCGCGCTCAGGGCGTCGAGGGCCATCTCCACCATCCCCACGGCGCCTTCGACAATGGTCTGCCGCGCGGCGACGATGGCGCTGGCCTGTTGACGTTGTAGCATGGCTGCCGCGATTTCCTGCGCGTAGGCCAGATGGCTGATACGCGCTTCGATCACTTCC
>JANMRE010000387.1:0-12455 GCA_031370885.1 Gemmatimonadaceae bacterium | reverse complement strand
TACGTCCACGGCGCGCGCGACAAATCCTTGCGCCACCAGCAGCTCACCCATCGTTTCGGTCACGAAGGCGGGCGTGTCCGCTTCGACGCGGTCTTCCAGATCGTCGGCGTCGGCATCGGAGACGGTGAGCCAAGGCAATTCGCTGCTGGCCTCGACAACGACCTCTTCCTCTTCAGCGACCGAATCAAATTCAGCGACCGAATCTAAGACGTGTTCGGCCTGCCACACGGCGTCCGTTTCCGCCAACAGGTCTGACTCCTCGTGTGCGACGGCATCCGCAGCCGCCTCGATCATGGGGCGTGTGATCGGATCCGGCTGTTCCGCCGCCGCAAACGGCGGATCGCCCGGCTCACGTCCAAAGGCCGAAACAGTGTCTTCGATTGTCGTCGAATCGATCGGTGTGACAGAGCGCGGCGTAAAGGCGCGCGGCGTCATCACTCTGGCAACCAACTCCGACGTATCAGGCCAATCGGCCGCAATGAGTCCTTCCTCAAACGTCGGCTCGACAGCGGTTGCTGCGAGCCCATCGACGATGGAGTGATCCGCAGCCGATGTGGGCTCGGCGTGTGACTCTCCCTCTTCCGCGGGGAATTCGCACGCGTCAGTCTCCGCGTATGTCGCGGTGATGTCATGCGTCGCGCGCGCCGCATTCTCCACCAGGCTGTCCATCGGCGCATTATGGTCAATCAGCGAGCCCGCATCAGCCGTTTCAAGGGCGTCGAGGTCGATCGGCGTACGACTCCGCATGAGTGCATTGACGTCATCGAAATTGACGGCCCGCATCACTGAGTCGGTCGTGGCCAAAAGGCCGAGCTCGACTGGCGGTATCGGTGCGACCGGGGTTTCGATGTTCGGGGCGGGCACATCGTAGCTGAATGCCATCGACGGCGCAGGCGTCGGCGTCGGCGTTGCGCTACTGCCAAGTGTGGCCAGTTGCGCGGCGATGTCGTCGTTGCGAGGATCCGCTTCGAGCACCCGTTCAAACCAGCGACGCGCGCCGGCGGCGTCTCCACCCGCTCGCGCGATACTGCCTAAATGCCGCAGCGCAATGAGATTCTCCGGATCGAGATCCAGCGCCTGTTCGAACACGTCCTTCGCCTCGACCAGTTCACCGGATTCGTAGAGCGCCTGTCCGAATACGATGTACCCGCTCATGTGACCGGGTTGTTTCGGCAGATGCTCGCGACACAACGCAATCGCCTGTGCCAAGTCACCGGTTTTGCGGCACTCGTTGGCCAGCGGCGCGAAGTAGCGTCGTGGATTTTCCTCGAACTTTTTCCGGAGCTCGTCGATCCGGGTAGCTGTGCTCATCCGTCCAGTCCCCTCAAGGGGTGATCCCGGCTCGACTCGAAGCGGCCACCATGGCGCGCCAAGTTAGTCGTCGTCAACCGGGGAAGTCAATCGTGACGTGGTGTCAGAAGTTCTGTGATCTCTTGCTTTTAGCCCTTCTCGGCGGCTACTTTTTCAGGCTGTCCGGTACCACGGCGCTCAAACTGCCGTCGTCTCCAGAAGATCCCCGCCGCGGCCTTCGGCCGATCGTTGTCGGGCTCAATCATCTGGTATTCCCCCGTTCTTCCGACCCAAGGAGTCCCGCCCCGTGGTGCTGCAATCGATGCGGAGCGTCGCGAAATACATCTGGTGGTTTCTCGTTCTGGCGTTTGTCGGCAGCTTCCTGCTGTACCAAACCTCCGGGCTGTCGGGCCGATCGCCCGTGACGACCACTACCGCCGTGGCGACTGTCAACGGCGAAGAGATCTTGTTGACATCGTGGCAGAACGCCGTGTCCAATCTGGAGCAACAGGAGCAACAGCGCCTTGGTCGGGGCATCACGCTTGACGAGCGCCGGACGCTGGAAGACCGCGCGTACGACGAGCTCGTGAATGAGGTGCTGCTCCAGCAGGAGTTCAAGCGTCGAGGCATCACAGTAACAGACGAAGAAATCCTCGAAGCGGCACGACTCGCCCCGCCGCCCCAGGCAACCCAGTCTCCGGACCTGCAAACCGACGGCCAATTCGACCTCAAGAAGTACCAGCGACTCCTCGCGTCCTCGGTCGCCCGGCAGTCGGGCATGCTGGTGGGTCTCGAGGCATATTACCGCACCGAAATCCCCAAACAAAAGTTATTCGATCAGGTCGCGTCCGACGTGTATATGTCCGACGAACGGCTCTGGCAGATCTACAAGGATCGTCACGACACGGCCCAGGTGAGCTATGTGCTGCTGCGTCCGGAGTCCCTCACAGACACGGCCGTTACTGTCACAGACGCCGAGATCGGGCAGTTCTATGAGCGGAACCGCAAGCGATTCGACCGACCGGGTCGGGCCGTTGTCTCACTGGTGAGCGTGGCCCGCTCCGTAACCGCCGCCGACTCCCTCGGGGCGAAGTTGCGTATCGACCGGATCCGCGCCGAGATCGCCGGGGGTGCCAAATTCGAAGAGGTCGCGAAACGCGAGTCGAATGATTCAGTCTCTGGCGCAGCCGGCGGCAACGTGGGCAAGGTCTGGAAGGGGCGACTGACGCCGAAGTTCGAGTCGGCCGCCTACGCGTTGAAAACCGGGGAGTTGTCGCAGCCGGTTCTCACGCCGTTCGGTTGGCATCTCATTCGAGTGGACCGTCGCAGCGGTGACACGCTCGACCTGCGCCACATCTTGATTGTCATTGGCCAGACCGATTCCAGCGCAACACGCACCGATCGCCGGGCCGACTCGCTGGCGGCCAAGGCGGCCAACCAGCAGGATCCGAAGTTGTTCGATGCGGCGGTCAAGTCGCTTGGCTTGACCCCGGCATCAGTCGTGGCGATCGAAAAGGAACCGCTGAACTTTGCTGGACGGGTTGTTCCCAGCGTGAGCGCGTGGGCCTTTTCAGGCGCACAAATCGGCGAAACCAGCGACCTGTTCGATTCACCCGACGCCTATTACGTCGCCCGCCTGGACTCGCTCTCCGCTGGAGGCGCACAGCCGCTGGCCGAGGTGCGTGACGATATCCGTCGTCGCCTGACGAGAGAGCGACGGATTGAGAAGTTGCGCCCGATGGCCGTGGAGATCATGAACGCCGCCAAGGGCTCGACGCTCGAGGCGGTGGCGGCGGCGCGCAAACTCACGATGGAAACATCGCCGTCGTTCACCCGGGTTGATCCAGTGCCCGGTCTTGGGCAGTTCAATCAGGCCGTTGGTGCGTCGTTCACCATTCCCGTGAGTCAGGTTGGCGGCCCGGTCACAGCCGCAGAAGGTTTGGCGATCATTCGAGTGAATCGTCGCGCCGAAACCGTCCAGGCAACGTTTGAATCGCAGAAAAGTCAGCAGCGGGGACAGCTCACGCAGTCCATGCGACAGCAGCGTGTCGAAGAGTACATGGCCAGCTTGCGCGAAAGCGTGAAGATCCAGGACCACCGGGCCAAGGTCAACGCGCAGCTCCGCAAGCAGTCCGTAGCGCTGTAAAGAGCAGCCTGCGGCATTTCGGAAAGGGCCCCGCCATCATGATGAGTGCGGGGCCCTTTCCTGTCGCTCCACAACATACGGAGCGGCCAAACAATCAGTGTGCCAACCAACCCTTCAGCTGATCAGGCGCTTGGGTTCCGGGTGCTCTTCCTCAGCCGTCGCATCGACGGGTGTGCCCTGCCCTACGCGATCATTTCTGGGAGGAGGATCGGTAATCTGCTTTTGCGCGTCGCTGAGATTGCGCTTGAACTCGTTGATGCCCTTGCCGAACGAGCCAGCGATTTCAGGGATGCGCTTCGCTCCGAACAGCAGAAGCACGATCACCAGCACGATCATGATCTCGCCGAAACCGAAATTTCCGATGTTCATGACTACTCCTAGAAAAGGGACCGCGCGATGAGATAGGCGATCAATACACCCAAAAGGCTCAACAGCGAGACATCCAGGGCCACGGGACCAAACGTCACGTTCAATATAAGCAAGTCGAGCGACAACGGGCCGATAGACGGGTGCATTCCGGTGGCGAGGAACTCCTTCACGGCGCCGGCGGGCAGGAAACGTCGGGCAACTTCCGTGAGCAGTCCTCCCACCACGAAGCCACTGGCGAGAACCAGCACGTGAAACACCGGTCGATGTTTCGAGGGTCCGCGGGCCATCACCAACGCCGCTCGACCACGTACGAGATCGCATCAACCAGAGAGGTGCGGGCCGCCCCCTCGGGCACGTCGCCCAGCGCCTCTTCCGCCTCGCGGGCAAACTGGTTGCCCCGCTGACGGGCGTAGTCCAGCCCTCCGTGGTCGCGCACCAACCCGACCACCTCACTGATGGCGTCATCCTCGGGTTCGACTGCCGCGAAGAGTGCCTCCACCCGCGCCCGCCCGTTCGCCGTCATTTCTCCCAGTGCAGCAATCAGCGGCAGCGTCATCTTGTGTTCCTTGAGGTCGAGCCCACTCGGCTTGCCCGTCATTTCCTGGCCTTCCGTGTAGTCCAGCAGATCGTCAACAACCTGGAAGGCCATCCCGAGTCGTTCGCCGAAGCGCACCAGCGCGTCGCGATGCCGCGGTGCGCCGCACAGCGCACCCACGCCGCAGGCCGCCATGAATAACGACGCCGTTTTCGCGCGAATCAGCGTTTCGTAGTCATCCTCGGTGAACGCCAACGCATCAAACGCCGACAGCTGTCGCATTTCACCCAGCGTCATCTCGTTGGACGCGTCGGTGATAACGCGCATGGCGTCCAGATCGCCCAGCGCCACGAGTTCACGCAAGGCCCTCAGGTACAGGTAGTCTCCCATGATGACTGACACCTGGTGACTGAACAGCGCATTCACGGTAGGCAGGCCCCGACGAAGCACCGAGTGATCAACGGCATCATCGTGAACCAATGTCGCGAGGTGAATGAGCTCGATCACCGCCGCATACGTTATCGCGCGCGGCTCAGGGCAATCTTCCACGGCACTGGACAGCAGCAACAATGTGGGTCGAAAGAGCTTACCCTTCATGCCCATGAGATGCTGCTGCACCTGTAGAACGAGGGGCACGTCCGCAGACACAATCCGCCACAATTCCTGCGACACCGCACCCAACTGCTCCAGCGCCGGGGATTGGATGTCGCGCAGGGCGGCGGTGAGCGCCGTCGGTGTGCGCGTGGAAATCGTCACCGCGCTACAAGATCGAGCGCCGCCAGCCTGGCGGCAACGTCACGGAAATGAATGTCGGTCGCATATGCACGCGAATAATAACTCCGAGCCTCGTCCCACCGCTGCAGGGCTTCACAAGAATACGCGAGGAGATACAGCACGCCGACCCGTTGCTCGTCGCCCAGACCGGGTTCGTGTAGCGCTCGCGTGAGGACCGTAGCCGCCACCGAGTGTCGAGACTGCTCCACGAAGCACTGTCCCAACGCCTCGTACGCCGGAAGCCGATGATGCCGGCTGCGGAGCGCCTTCTGGAACTCGGCGATGGCGTCGTCGAGCAGCCCCATCTCCTTGTACGCCACCCCGAGATCGTAGTGGCTTTCGTAATCATCCTCGCCAAGTGAACGCGACACACCGTCCTTGAAGTGTCGGAGCAGCGCATCGAAGTCCGCCTGCTCGTCGCCGCTGACCGCGGGTTCCCGCATGCGCATGCGAGTCGTCCCGGGTTCGTCCTCGCGAAGCCAATCCGCCAGGTTGACGAACTCGTCGTCGCCCGTTGGTGGTGTGGGTGGTGGAGGGGGCGGAGGCGGTGCCGCTGCGCCCAGTGCGGCTCGCGCGCGCTCGTCCCACGGATCGATTTCCAACACCCGGGCATACACCGCGTGCGCACGCGTGTCGTCGTTCATGCGCACCAGAGTGTCGGCCAGGTCGAGGTACGCGACGCGCAGACGCTGCTGGTCGTTCATCCGCACCGCCAGTTCAACGCGCTTCTGGTGGTACTGGATGCGCTCCGGACTCATGAGGACCAACTCGTCGGCGATCTCCACCGCGGTGGCCAGATCGCCCGACTGCGCCAATCCCGACAACGCGGTCTGCAACTCGGACAAACCGCCCTCGCGCTCACCAACTTCGAAGAGCGCTTCGGCGAGCCGACGTCGCAGCATCCAATCATGCGGCGTTGTCGCGACGGCCGCACGCAATTCCTCACGGCGTGACGTGGCGACGACGTTCGCTTCTGCGGCAACCGCGGCGAGTGGAAGCGACGGCGTCGAATGCAGCGCGGGCTGAACCACCGTGTCCGCTGTCACGTCGTGCGGCTCGGCAATCTCCGCCGAGAAGGGCGGCGTTACCATCGGCGAGTTGTCGTCGATCAGCGGATCGTCGTCGAATGCCGAGGTGGTCGACGTTGCCGCAGGCTGTGCGCTGTCGGAACCTTCCGCACGCAGCCCCGCGTCGACGACGTTATCGGTCACCACCAGCGGCGGCAGCTCTCCGGCCAGGATGAAATCGTGCGGATCCAATCGGTACGGCGGGCGACGCTCGACGACGTCGCCGTCGGCTTCCGCCCGCGCAACCATCCGCGCGCCCGCTTCGATAGCGGCCTCCAATTCGGGGATCGGCGACACCTCGATCGGCGTCAGCGATCGCGGGATGCTGCGGCCGTACACGGGCGCACCGGCCTGACTGCCGGTGACGACCAACGCGCGGGGGTCATCCGCCACGTGGTCGAACTCCTCATGCACGAGATCCGTCAGGCGGTCCGGATTCGCCGATTCGTCGTCACGATGTTCGGTCACACTCTCGAGATCGGACACGACGTCGAGCGTTTCGAGTGCGTCACGCGGCACAATCCACGTAAGCGCGGCGTCGGGCACGTCACTCCCGGGTTCCGCATCGGTATCATCCGCCGCGCTCGTGAGATCGTCCAGAATGGAAATCACGTCGAGAGGTGCGTCGTCCGCTGCGTCAGGTGTCTCGTCGATCAGCTGCAGCGGCAATTCGACACTCGCGTCCAACGCCGGTTCGTCCGGCACCGCGACCGCAGGTGTTGACACGCCCTCGGCCATTGGCGCGGGAATCGGTGCGGTCTGTGCGACTGCCTTGATTGCTTCTGGTGGCGTCACGGCGCCTGGACGCGATGGATCGAACAGCAGGAACGCATCGAGCGAGGCGGGGCCAGCCTGCGACGGACTGGGGCGCGCGATTCTGGCGTTCCGACTGTCCGACTTGTCACTGCTCGCCACGCCTTGTGGCGTTTTCGACGTCGCCGCACTGGCCGGCGTGCGAACGACCGGTGCCAACGGTGCCGCGTCGTGCGCGGTTCGGTTGGTCAGCCCGACATCAAGGAAAACCAATTCCTTCGACTTGTCGTCTCGCCGAACAACCGCGCGCTCATTTTCGGCTGCCGCGACGAACGGCGGAGTACGGCGACGCGGCAGTTCGATGCCGGCCTGGATCGCGTGCTCCTCGACCAGTCGACGGATCTCCGTCAGTTCGGGCATGAGATCGGCCACCTCGGCGAGCGCGCGCATCCCCTCGTCAATGCGCCCGTCCTGCTGCATGCGGGTCGCGTATTCGAGGAAATTGCGCGTCGCGTCCCCACGCAGCCCCTTCTTTGCGCAGATACGGCCCAGCGTGAAGTAAATATTCGAGCGGCCGGGAGCGCTGCGCAGGATCTTGTTGCAGAGCGCAATCGCGTTGTTGAACAGCCCGGATGCCGCGTAATGCTCCACGGCGCGTTCGTAGTAGGTGACCGCATCCGACACGCGTCCTTGCCGCAGCGTCAGATCGCCGACCTTGTTGAGCAGAACGACGTCAACATCCTGTCCTTCCGACTCGCTGTCTTCGATCGCCCTGATGTACGAGGCGATGGCGCGATCGATCTGTTTCAGCTGCTCGAATTCAGCCGCCTTCTTTCGATGTTTCGCGGCGTTCGCCATGCGGTCGAGGCTGACTCCAGTAGTCGGATCGGGCACCCTGCCGGCGGGTGCGATTTGCGCGGACAGTGTCCCGGAAGATCAGTAAGGTTCACCGAAACTGCCCGAAATCAAGTCGTCGGGTGACAGACGCGACCACGGGCCCACGCTCCTCGACAGAGACGCTCGCCGAACCAGTAAGGCAACGCCCGGTAATCCTCGACATCATGCACTGCCAGGTCGGCCGAAAAACCGGGAGCGAGTTGGCCGGTCACACCAGCCAGTCCCAGTGCGGCGGCCCCATTGACGGTCGCCGCAATCCACGCTTCGGCCGCGGACAGCCGCAGCACACTCACTCCCAGCGTCAGTACCAAGGGAAAGGCCTGCAGGGGCGACGTACCGGGGTTGAAGTCACTGGCCAGGGCCACGGCCGCGCCGGCGTCAATCAGCGCCCTAGCGGGTGCCTGCCGCCCCGTGCCCAGGAAAAGCATGGTGGCCGGCAGGAGTGTCGCCACTGTGTGCGATCGAGCCAGTGCCGCGATTCCCTCCCCCGAGATCGCGGCCAGGTGATCCACACTGACGGCCTGCAGTTCGACGCCGAGCGCCGCGCCTCCTCCATCGTGCAGTTCATCTGCGTGCAGTTTGGACGCGAGGCCCAGCGTGCTGGCCCCGTTAATCAGTTGACGCGTTTCGGCTAAATCAAACACGCCCGGCTCGCAGAACACGTCGACGAAACGGGCCAGTCCTTCAGCGGCAACCACGGGGTAGATCGACGCGATGATCTCCTCGATCCATCCGGCACGACCGTTCGGGCGGTCCCGACGTTCCAACGGCACCTCATGCGCGGCGAGGCACGTGGCCACAACGCGCAAGGCGTGCGAGTCGGCCAGCCGAGCGATGACGCGCAACGTGCGCAGCTCATCGGGCACCGAGAGGCCGTAGCCGCTCTTGATCTCGACGGTGGTCACGCCACCGGCGGCCAATCGCGCCAGTCGGGGAACGGCCAGGGTTTCCAGCTCCTCGTCGCTGCGGGTGCGCACATCGCGAACGGAGGAATGAATGCCGCCGCCGCGTTGCGCGATCTCGAGATACGGGACACCCGTGGCGCGCAATTCGTGTTCGGCCCAACGGGGCGCACCGAAGACCGCGTGCGTGTGTGAGTCCACAAATCCCGGCGCGAGCAGGCCGCGCTGACAGTCTACCTCCACAGCACCGGCAAATGCGCGGCGGAGCGCGTCGTCGGTGTCCACCGCAGCAATGGTGTCGCCCTGCACCGCGACACCGATCCCCTCGCGCACACCGGCGTCGCGCATCTCCGCGCCACGCCGGGCGCGCGCTGGTCCGGCGGCGGTCAGCGTTTGCGCCGCGTTCACGAACAGGGTTGTCCGGTTTGGGAGTTCACGCATCGGCATTGGCTTCGGAGAAGAACAACTCGACCAGATCAGGCCATCACATCACGCACACGCGACATGAGTCGCAGCGGCGCCTGCGCTTCGCCGCGACAGGCATAGTAACAGGCGTTACAGTCGATGGGCGCATAGCCGCGATACTGCTGCCACGGTCCATCGGCGGGGAAATCGGGACACCGCCGAACCTGGCCCTGCGGATCGATGTGAATCGTGGTGCGACCACTCTGGCACGGCTCGGTCATGTCTCCGCGCACATAGCGCGGTATCTGCTCCAGGTAGTGGTCGGAGTTCGTGATGATGCCGCGTCGTCGTCGCTTGTACGCCAGCAACGCCTGCACCGTTCGCTCGAGCATCGCCTGCTGCTCCGCCCCAACCAGATGCTCGCGGTTGCCGTTCTTGAAGTCGGTGTACAGCGAAAAATTCACGCCGCCACCTAACTCGGCGGCGCGTTCAACGATCGGGATCAACTGATCCAGATTGTCCTGCTTGATGACCGTATTGAATCGTATTCCACCGATCCCGGCGGCGCGCATGCGCGGAACCAAGTCGAGAATCCTGGCCGTCAGGCCTGGAATACCGCGCGCCCGATCGTGCCGTTCATCGAGATAGTCGAGCGAGATGTTGAACTGGTCGACCCCGGCATCCCACAGCGACTGTGCCCGCTCCAGCGACAGCATGCCGCCGTGCGTGATCAGCTGGACGTACGTGTAGCGCACCGCCTGACGCACCGAGGCGACAATCGCTTCGAGGTCACGTCGCAGCGTTGGCTCGCCACCAGTGAACGTCACCAGCATGGGACTGAAGTGTCGCGCGATCTCCGCGAACTGGGCGATCTCCGCATCGCGCGCGTCCGGTGGCGTTTTCCAGTAGTCGCAGAAACCACATCGGGCATTGCAGCGCATGGTGACTTCGAAATTGAGCAACACGGGTCGTTGTCGAACCCGTAACCACGCGTACTTGCCGAGAAAAATAGGCACATGCCACGGCCGATACCGACTGGAGAGCATCAGCGCACGAATTCGGCGTCCCGCATGGGCAAGCGCAGCCCTTCCCGTTCGGCTGTGGCAATCGCGATCTCGTACCCGGCGTCGGCGTGCCGCGCAACACCGATGCCCGGATCGTTGGTCAGCACGCGTTCGAGGCGACGACGCATCCGTTCCGACCCATCGGCCACGATCACCTGTCCGGCATGCAGCGAATTGCCGATGCCAACGCCGCCGCCGTGGTGAAACGACACCCACGACGCGCCGCTGGCCACGTTCAACATCGCGTTGAGAATTGCCCAATCGGCGATGGCATCGGAGCCGTCGCGCATGCCTTCGGTTTCGCGAAACGGTGACGCCACGCTGCCGGTATCGAGGTGATCGCGTCCGATAACGATTGGTGCGGAGACGTCACCACGGGCGACCAGGTCATTGAGGGCGAGCGCAAAGCGAGCGCGCTCTCCCTGCCCCAGCCAGCAGATGCGCGCCGGAAGTCCCTGAAACGCGATCCGCTCGCGCGCCAGGGTGATCCAACGGCGCAACTGGGCGTCGTGCGGGAAAAGATCCAGCACCAACGCATCGGTCCGGTGGATGTCGGCTGGATCGCCCGAGAGCGCGACCCAGCGAAAGGGCCCTTTTCCTTCGCAGAACAGGGGGCGCACATATTCGGGCACGAAACCGGGAATCCGAAACGCATCCTCAACACCGGCGTCGAAGGCCACGGTGCGGATGTTGTTGCCGTAATCAAACGTGATGGCCCCGCGATCCTGCAGCGTGCGCATGGCACGCACGTGCTCCACCACCTACGCAGTGCCCCGCGCGATATAGGCGACCGGATCCGCCGCGCGAAGCGCGGCGGCCTCGGGCAGCGTCATGCCAACCGGGATGTACCCCACCAGCATGTCGTGCGCGCTGGTTTGATCGGTGAGCACGTCGGGTACGATGCCACGCGCGATCAGTTGCGGCAGCACGTCGGCAGCATTCGCTTCGAGCGCCACCGAGAGACCGACGCGTCGCGCCTGCGCATCCCGCAGCCACGACAGCGCTTCGTCCAACGACGCCGTGGCGCGATCGCAGTATCGCGATTGGAGGCGTTTGGCAATACGCGACGCGTCAACTTCGATGCCCAGGACGGCCGCGCCGTGCATGGCGGCGGCGAGTGGTTGCGCACCGCCCATGCCGCCCAGCCCCGCGGTGACGACCAGTCGACCTTCCAGCGTTCCGCCAAAGTGTCGCGCTGCCACGGCACCAAATGTTTCGTACGTGCCTTGCACGATGCCCTGCGAGCCGATGTAGATCCACGACCCGGCGGTCATCTGGCCGTACATGGTGAGACCGAGACGCTCGAGGCGACGGAATTCGTTCCAGGTTGCCCAGCGTGGCACGAGATTCGCATTGGCGATCAACACGCGCGGTGCATCGGGATGCGTGCGAAACACGGCCACCGGCTTTCCGCTCTGCACGAGCAACGTTTCGTCGTTGTTGAGGGTGCGCAAGGTGTGCACGATCGCGTCAAACGCCTCCCACGAACGCGCCGCGCGACCCGTACCCCCATACACCACCAGATCATCGGGGCGTTCGGCGACGTCCGCGTCGAGGTTGTTCATGAGCATGCGCAGCGCGGCTTCCTGCTCCCAGCCCCGACACGTCATGTCCGTTCCGCGTGGCGCACGCACCGGCCGAGGACCATGTGGAGTGGCGGTGCTCAACCCGCTCGCGGCATCCAACACGTGATGACTCATTCGAGCACGCCGTTCGTGATGGAATCCAGCAGGCCCGCCGCCAACGCATCGCCCAGTCGGATGATGTCCGGCGACGGTGATCGATCGCCGGACTGCCTGACCACCACGCCGCGCACCAGGCGGTGCGCCTGTTCGACCGGCGCGCTGCTGCGCAGCGGCCGACGATACTCGAGTCCTTCGGCCGCAGCAATGAGTTCGATCGCCAGCACATGGCGGAGGTTGCGCACCGAACGACGCAACTTCACGGCCGCTGCCATCGCCATCGGCACCACATCCTCCTTGTTGCCGTCGGTGGGAATCGAATCAACACTGGCTGGATGGGCGAGCGATTTGTTCTCGCTGGCGAGTGCCGCTGCGGTGACCTGCGTCATCATGAAACCCGACTCCAGCCCTGGCGAGCCCGCAAGAAATGGCGGCAAGCCCTGATTGAAATCCGGATGCACGAGTCGATCGGTACGTCGTTCGCTGATAACCGCCAGATTGGCGCTGATGATCGCCAGCACATCACTGGCCAACCCCACGGCTTGCCCATGGAAATTTCCGCCGCTCAGCA
>JANMRE010000367.1:0-1702 GCA_031370885.1 Gemmatimonadaceae bacterium | reverse complement strand
CCGACTGCCTTATTCACCGAAGCGCGGAGGCAGCGGGCTGCGACAAGACGGTGTCATTTGACAGACGCGCCGGGATGACGCTGCTCAAGTAACTCCGCGTCGCTCGAACGACATCGGTTCTGGTTACCGCACCTCGATCGGTGTGCGGGCGCGGCGAGGTGGCGAAAGCACTCGACAGGATCCAGTCGCGCGTGCCGTCTGCGATATGCGCCGAGAGTGGCAGGCTTTTCGTGATGGCTGCACCAACACGGTCGAATTGACGCCGCAACATCAGACCAGGGCGAGCGGACGTCGGGGATTCGAAGCAAGAGAGATGGGGATGACGTTGTTCGGTCTCGCGATCGGCCTCACCGGCCCTGCGAACCGACTGAGTTTACGCAAACACTGACCGACACGTTCATGCCTGCGCATCTCGCACAGCGCCACACGTTCCGTGCCCTCCACGCGTCGGGCTGCTTCGTGATGCCTAATCCGTGGGACGCCGGCAGCGCGCGCCTGCTGGAAGGGCTTGGCTTCACGGCCCTCGCCACCACCAGTGCCGGTTTTGCCTGGTCAATAGGAAAAGCCGACAATCGCGTCGCGTTGAACGACGTGCTGGCGCATCTGCGGGCAATCGTCGCGGCCGTTACGGTGCCGATCAACGCCGATTTCGAGGGTGGCTTCGCGATGGAGCCGGCAGACGTGGCCGCGAACGTTGCAACGGCGATCGACACGGGGATCGCCGGGCTTTCGATTGAAGATTCCACCGGCATCAGCGCGCATCCGCTGTTCGAGTTCGCTTTGTCGGTTGAGCGCATCCGCGCCGCGCGCGACGCCATCAACGCCAGCAGCACAGGCGTACTGCTCACGGGCCGGTCGGAAGGATTCATTGTCGACCGTCCCGATCTGGTCGAAACGATTCGCCGTCTGATCGCCTATGCCGACGCAGGTGCCGATTGCCTGTATGCCCCGGGCATTCGGAGTGTGTCGGATATGGCAACGGTGGTGCGCGAACTCGCGCCCAAGCCCGTGAATGCGCTGGTGTTCAGCGATTTCACCACCGTCGCCGAACTTGCGCAGGTTGGGGTGCGGCGGATCAGCGTGGGCGGAGCATTGGCGCGAACGGCGTACACCGGCTTCCTGCAGGCGGCACGAGAAATCGCCGTCACCGGAACGTTTACCGGTTTGACAATCGCAGGTTCGCGCATCGACTTTGACGCGGCGTTCGTTGAGCGCGGCGACGGGCATTGAGTCGTTTAGAACTCGATTTGCGTCCCCAACTCGACCACGCGATTAGGCGGAATGCCAAAGTACTGCGTGGCCGATCGCGAATTGCGTGCCATGAATGCAAAGATCTGCTTACGCCAGCGACTCATGCCTTTGCCGCCGGTCGGGATGAGCTCTTCCCGACCAAGATAATAGCTCGTCTCCATGGGTCTGGTCTTGATGCCCGCTTCGAGCAACCGTGCCCGGATATCTTCCACATTGGGAGATTCCATGAAGCCATACGACGCCCTGACGCGATAGACGCCTTGCGTCAACGGCACGACGGTAATGCGCTCCTTTCTGGGGACTTCAGGCACCTGCTCCATCACCTCAAGCACAACCGGGTCTTGCATGAGAAGGTGATTCTGCTGTCCGTGGTGTCGGAGAAAGTGCCTGAAGTCCCCAGAAAGGAGCGCATTACCGTTGTGGCGTTGAGCCAGGGCATCTATCGCGTCAA
>JANMRE010000365.1:0-1354 GCA_031370885.1 Gemmatimonadaceae bacterium | reverse complement strand
CCAGGGCGAATCCGGTTTGTGTCAACTTGGAGTCGCTCGGCCCGGCGGCGAGCGCGATGCCGAAGTCGGCGACCTTGGCGTAGCCACCCGAGAGGAGGATGTTCTCCGGTTTGATGTCGCAATGTACCACGCCCTTGGCGTGCGCGTAGGCGAGTGCATCCGCGACCTGCGCCGCGAGGCGCAACGCGTCGCCCAAGGGCAGCTGGCCCTCGCGCGTCATCCGGTCGCGGAGCGACTCCCCGTCCACAAACGGCATCACGTAGTACAAGAAGCCGTCCGCATCGCCTGAGTCGAAGAGCGCGAGAATATGCGGATGGTCGAGGCGCGCGGCGATCTTGATCTCGCGCAGGAACCGTTCGGGGCCCAAGGCCTGCGCCAGCTCGGCGCGTAGCACCTTGAGCGCGACCTGGCGATCGTGCTTCACATCGGTCGCGAGGTACACCGTCGCCATGCCGCCGACGCCGAGTTCGCGCTCGATGGAGTAGCGGCCGGCCAGCGCCATGGTGAGTTTTTCGATCGCCCGGTCGCTATTCGTCACGGGCGTCCAGTTTGTAGACCTGCGGCCAGCAACCACGCACGCTCGGCGAATGCACGCGCAACGTGGCGTCGTCACCAATCCAGCGAGGGACGCCGGAGGCATCGACAAAGGCCACGCCGATCGGCACGTTCGGCTGTCGATCGGCAAGCATCGTCATCTGCAGCTCCGCCTCGTCGCTGATGCGGATCCAGCTGTTCTTCAGGATGACCGGGTCCAGGGAGCGCGCTTGAATCTTCTCCAACTCAGTGGGTTCCACCCGAGCGAAACGGCGCATCATCGACAGAAGCGAGAGCGGCGTGAAGCCCGGATCCTTACCACACGCCGCCCAGCAGATTGCCGCGAGCGGGAATCGCTGATGCAACTCCAGAATGTCGATGTAGTCGCGTGTTTCCGTGCGCGCGGCCAACGTGAGTGCCTTGTTCGCCGCCGCGTCAAAGTGGTGCAGGCGCCAACCGAGCAGCGGATCCTGGACGATGGGAAAGAAGCGGAACGCGGAATCGGCCGCCCAATCGATCGCCAGCACCTCGCCGGACTCGGACCGCACGCGGGCCGTGCGGAAGGTCGCATCGCGCGTCCATTCATCGAACCGGGGTGCCGGCTCGATGTCGAAGTGCGCACCGCGCAGACTCTCGATGTCGGCTTCGCTGGCCCGCACCACTTCACCGGCGACGTCGTGGAAAATGTCGAAGTCGCGCGAATACCGCGGCGACGAGTCGGCCGCGTTGGCAATGATGCCGCCCGCGAAGTGGCTCTCGGGCGAACGATTCTTCGCGAGGACCGCTAAGACGGACTTTTGGAATTCGCTGAGAGGCATTG
>JANMRE010000322.1:0-8052 GCA_031370885.1 Gemmatimonadaceae bacterium | reverse complement strand
CGTCGCGTTCGCCAAACGCGGTGGTCCGGTGCTCGGGATCTGCAACGGGTTCCAGATTGCCTGCGAAGCTGGGCTGCTTCCCGGCGCGCTGCTGCGCAATGCGAGTCTGCGCTTCGTGAGCGCACCGACGCATCTGCGGGTGGAAAGCGTCGCGACGCGGTTCTCGGCGCACTACCACCTTGGCGAGGTCATTCGAATTCCGATCGCGCACGGCGACGGTCGCTACACGGCCGATCCGGACACACTCGCGCGACTGGAAGGCGATGGGCGTGTGGTGTTCCGATACGTGACAGCGCAAGGCGATGCCACGGACGCCGCCAACCCCAACGGGTCGCAGCGTCATATTGCCGGAATTGTGAATGACGCCGGCAATGTGATGGGTATGATGCCGCACCCCGAACGCGCCATGGAGTCGTTGCTGGGCTCGACCGATGGCCTGCCACTGTTCACGTCGATTCTTGAGTCGATGCTCTCCACGGTGAACGCGTGAGTCGGGTGCAATCGAGGCCCGGCGATCCCACCATCACGCCGGCGTTGGTGGCCGAGCATGGCATTACGCCGTTCGAATACGAGCGACTGGTGGCGATGCTGGAACGGGAACCGACCTTCACCGAACTCGGTATCGTAAGCGCGCTCTGGAGTGAACACTGCTCCTACAAGCATTCACGGCCGATGCTGAAAACGCTTCCGACGAAAGCGCCGTGGGTATTGCAGGGCCCCGGTGAGAACGCCGGCGTCATCTCGGTTGGCGATGGCTGGGCAGTAGCGTTCAAGATTGAGTCGCACAACCACCCGTCGGCGGTAGAACCGTATCAGGGTGCCGCCACTGGCGTGGGCGGCATACTGCGCGATGTCTTCACCATGGGCGCGCGACCGATCGCCCTGCTGAATTCCCTGCGGTTTGGTTCTTTGACGTCGAGTCGGGTGCGTTGGCTGTTCGCCGGTGTGGTGAAAGGCATCGGCGACTATGGGAATTGCGTGGGCGTGCCAACGGTCGGCGGCGAAGTGGTGTTCGACCCGTCGTACGAAGGCAATCCGCTGGTGAATGCGATGTGCGTTGGCCTGATGCGCGAGGATGAACTCATGCGCGCCGTCGCTTCAGGTGTCGGCAATCCCATCATGGCGGTCGGTGCGCGCACCGGGCGCGATGGCATACACGGCGCCTCATTTGCGTCCGAGGATCTGTCGGCGGAGAGTGAAGCGAAACGGCCGATGGTGCAAGTGGGCGATCCGTTCACGGAGAAGCTGCTGCTGGAAGCGTCGCTTGAACTCATCAGCAGTGGCCACATCGTCGCGATTCAGGATATGGGAGCCGCCGGACTCACGTCGTCGTCGGCCGAGATGGCCGAACGCGGCGATGTGGGCGTCACGATCGATGTCTCCAAGGTGCCGGTACGCGAACCCGGGATGACGCCCTACGAGATCCTGCTCTCGGAATCGCAGGAACGCATGCTGGTTGTCGCTACGCGGGGGCATGAGCAGCAGGTGCGCGATATCCTCGCTCGTTGGGACCTCGAGGCGGCGGTGATCGGCGAAGTAATCGCCGAGCCGGTCTACCGGGTTACCGAGGGCGATCGCGTGGTGGCCGAGTTCCCGGGCTCGCGATTGGTGACCGAGTGCCCGCAGTATACGCTCGACGGGGAGGAGAGCGACTCGCTTCGGGTCGCACGCATGCAGGACGCGGCGTCAGTCGCGCCCTTGGACGAGGAGCGCGATCACGGATGGACGCTCGAGCGTTTGCTCGCGTCGCCGACCATTGCGAGCAAGGCGTGGGTGTGGCGTCAGTACGATTCGACGGTGCGAACGAGCACGGTACGCGGACCCGGCAGTGACGCCGCGGTGGTGCGATTGCGTGGCACGAACAAGGCGTTGGCGCTCTGCATCGATGGCAACGGTCGGCACGTGGCCCTGTCACCGAGGAACGGCGCACGCGCTGCCGTGTGCGAGGCCGCACGCAATGTCGCCTGCACTGGTGGGCGCCCGCGCGCGATCACGAACAATCTCAACTTCGGCAACCCGAAAAAGCCCGACGTCTACTTCCAGTTGCGCGAGGCCATCGCGGGAATTGGCGAAGCGTGCGCGGTGCTGGATACGCCCGTCACGGGTGGCAACGTATCGCTCTACAACGAGAATCCACGCGGAGCGATCCATCCGACGCCCACCATCGGCATGGTTGGCGTGATCGAATCGCTGTCGCACGTCACACCGTCCGGGTTCCAAACCCACGGCGACCACATCGTGTTGCTGGGTGAGCCCACCGCTGCGCTCGGCGGCAGCGAATACCTGTTGGCCATTCACGGCCTGACGATCGGGGAGCCACCGGTATGTGATCCACATCAGGAACGCCGACTCATTGACGCGGTGCTTGACGCGATCTCGGCTGGCATCGTTCGCTCGGCGCACGATTGCAGCGATGGTGGACTGGCCGTAACACTCGCTGAATGCGCCATCGCCGACCGCGACACCCCGTTTGGCTTCACGGTCGATCTCTCGGCATGGGCAACGCTGCCCCATCGCGCGTTGCTGTTTGGTGAGGCCCATGGCCGTATCGTGATCTCCACCGCTCAGCCGGCACGCGTCTTGGAGATCGCGCAGCGACACGGGGTGCCCGCACGGGACATCGGACAGGTCACCCCCGTTGACGGGGGTGCGCAGTTCACGATGTCCGATGAGTCGTTCAACGCACCGATCGCGTGGCTATCGCGTGCATTTCACGAAGCAATTCCGACGGCGATGGATGGCGACACGCCCGCAGCGCATGCGGTCGCCGCGTCTCACGCGCCGCTCACTGACTGACCGGGAGTTTTCGCATGTGTGGCATTTTCGGCGTGTACGGCCATCGCGATGCAGCCGCCCTGACGCAACTGGGCCTGTACTCGCTGCAACATCGCGGGCAGGAGTCGGCCGGCATCGTGGCGGTTGATGAAAGCGGGTGGGCGCGCGTCAGTCGGGCCATGGGTCTGGTTTCGGAAGGGTTTGCAGAACCCGAGATGCTGGAACTCACGGGCCCGGTTGCGATCGGGCACACGCGCTACAGTACGGCGGGTGCGTCGGCTATCGAGAACGCGCAACCCATTCTGGCACGGGTTCGACGCGGGCACATCGCGCTGGCGCACAACGGCAATCTCACCAACGCCGTCGCGTTGCGTCGCGACCTGGAAGACGACGGCGCGATCTTCTCGTCGACGATGGACTCGGAAGTGATCGTGCATCGCATTGCGCGAGCGCGCGGCGCGACGCCGGAAGAACGGGTGGCAACCGCGCTCGAGGACGTTGAAGGCGCGTACTGCCTGCTCATCGTGCTCGACGAGACCATCATCGCTGCGCGCGACCCTCATGGATGGCGCCCACTGGTCATCGGGGCACTGGGTGACGGGTGGGTGTTCGCGTCCGAGTCCTGCGCGCTCGATATCGTGGGTGCGACGCTCGTGCGCGAAGTGCAGCCCGGCGAGATTGTGGCGGTCGACGCCGATGGCCTCCGCTCGCTGCAGGGATTTACGTCGGCACCCATTCACCGATGCGTGTTCGAGCATGTGTACTTCGCGCGTCCGGACAGCAAAGTGTTTGGCGGGTCCGTCGACCATTCCCGTCGCGCGCTCGGCCGACAGTTGGCGAGGGAGTGCCCGGCACCAGGGGCCGATCTCGTGTTTGCCGTTCCCGATTCCTCGAACTCTGCCGCGCTGGGCTATTCGGAGGAGTCGCGCATTCCCTACGAGTTCGCGCTCATCCGGAATCACTACATCGGCCGGACGTTTATTCAGCCTACACAGGCCGGTCGCGACGCGAAAGTCAAAGTGAAGTACAATCCGGTGCGCGAATTACTGGAAGGCAAGCGCGTGGTCATGGTCGATGATTCGATTGTCCGCGGTACCACCACCAAGGGACTCGTCTCGCTGGTACGGGCCGCCGGTGCGCGCGAAGTGCACATGCGCGTCAGCAGTCCACCCATCATCAGCCCGTGCTATTACGGTATCGACACGCCGCGGCGGTCGGAGCTGATCGCCGCGCAAATGACCCACGAGGAATTGGTGCGTCATCTGGGTGTTGACACGCTGGGGTATTTGACCCTTGATGGTATGCTGGCCGCGGTGCCTGACGGGCCCAGCGGGTACTGCCATGCGTGTTTTTCCGGACACTATCCGACAGCGACACCGGAGGAACCGGAGCTCCTGCGTGCCGGGGTTGGTGCCGTGGGCATTCCCGTTGGGATTGCCTGACCACTTTTTTTCAGAGAGTCGCTCGTGACGCGTTCCGTCTATTTTTTCGGCAACGGCAAATCCGACGGAACGCGCGACATGAAGGCCGTACTGGGCGGCAAGGGGGCAAACCTTGCCGAAATGACGAATCTGGGTGTTCCCGTACCCCCGGGGTTCACCCTCGCGGCCGACCTCAGTGTGGCGTACCTCGATGATCGGCGGATCGCCGACCGCCTCCGTGACGACGTGGCGCTCGCGCTGCAGCAGCTCGAAGCGGCGAGTGGCAAGACGTTTGGTGACCCCGACAATCCGTTGCTGGTGTCGGTGCGATCGGGCGCAGCGGTCTCCATGCCCGGCATGATGGAGACGATTCTGAACCTCGGACTGAACGACGACACGGTCGACGGTCTCGTACGCGCCAGCGGGAATGCCCGGTTTGCGTTTGACTCGTATCGACGATTTTTGCAGATGTACGCCGATGTCGTGCTGGAAGTGCCGATGGCGCGATTCGAGCAGTTGCTGAGTGCGAAGCGGATGGCGCACGGGGTGGCCACCGACTCGGAGTTGAGCGCGGATGCGCTGCGCACACTGGTTGCGGAGTACAAGCACGTTATCCGTGCGGGAGCCGGCCGGGAATTTCCGATGGACCCGAGAGACCAACTGTGGGGCGCCATCGAGGCCGTTTGGCGTTCGTGGACACTCAAGAAGGCGGTCGACTATCGGAAGGTCAACGGCATCCCGCATACGCTCGGTACGGCGGTCACCATCATGTCGATGGTCTTTGGGAACATGGGTGATGATTCCGGAACGGGGGTGGCGTTCACGCGCGATCCCTCCACCGGCGAGCGTCGCTTTTACGGGGAGTTTCTCGTCAATGCGCAGGGCGAAGACGTCGTCGCCGGCATTCGCACGCCGTTGCACATTGATGAAATGGCCCAGTATCTCCCGACCGCGCATGCGCAGCTGCTGGCCACGCAGTCGGTACTCGAACAGCACTTCCGCGACATGCAGGACATCGAGTTTACGGTGGAACGTGGTACGCTGTACCTCCTGCAAACACGCACCGGGAAGCGCACCACGGTCGCCGCCCTGCGCATCGCCACTGAAATGGTGGATGAGGGACTGATTGGGCAGCACGATGCCGTGCGTCGTGTGCAAGCCAATCAACTGGATCAACTGTTGCACGGCGTGATCAGCCCGACGGTTCGCGCCACCCCGATCGCGGTGGGCCTTCCCGCCAGTCCGGGTGCGGCGAGCGGGATGGCTGTGTTCGATCCGGACGCAGCGGAACAACGGGCAGCGAAGGGCGAGCGCGTGATTCTGGTGCGGGAAGAAACCACGCCTGAAGACTTCCACGGCATGGTGGCCGCACGTGCCGTGCTTACGGCCCGCGGTGGCATGACGTCGCACGCCGCCGTGGTGGCCCGCGGGATGGGCAAGTGCGCCATTGTCGGCTGTACGGCCCTCGAGATCTCGCATCAGCAGCGGCAGATGCAGGTTGGCACCATCGTGGTGCGTGAAGGTGAATTCATCACGCTCGATGGCGGAACGGGGCGCGTATTTCTGGGTGACCTGCCCATGGTGCCCAGTGAAGTGATGCGTGTCAACAGCGGCACGCTCGCGGCCCGTGAGTCACCGGTTTATCAATCGTTCTCGCGCGTGATGGCCTGGGCCGATGCCGAACGTCGACTCAAGGTCCGGGCCAACGCGGACACGCCGCGGGACGCGCGCGTGGCGCGCAATTTCGGCGCTGAGGGGATTGGACTCTGTCGAACGGAGCACATGTTCTTCGAAGGTGACCGCATTACCGCGATGCGCGAAATGATCGTCGCGCGGGATGAGGGAGGCCGACGACGGGCGCTCGAGAAGTTGCTGCCGATGCAGCGCAGTGATTTCGAGGGGATCTTCGAAGCGATGGACGGATGGCCGGTGACCATTCGCCTGCTCGATCCACCGTTGCACGAGTTCCTGCCGCACGACGGTAAAGAGTCGGTGATCCTTGCGCAAACGCTCGGTATTCCGCGTGTGGAGCTCACGCGCATTGTGTCCAGCTTACGCGAGTCCAACCCGATGCTGGGTCATCGCGGATGCCGACTGGGAATCGTGTACCCCGAGATCACCGAGATGCAGGCCCGCGCGATCTTCGAGGCAGCGGTGCGCGTCAAACGACGCGGCATCGATGTGCATCCGGAGATCATGGTGCCGCTGGTATCGGATGTCACGGAACTGCGCCATCAGCGTGCCGTGATCGAGCGCGCAGCCGAAAGCGTCATGGGCGTGATGGGAGAGCCCGTCCCGTATCTGATCGGCACGATGATCGAGTTGCCACGAGCCGCATTGACGGCCGACGAGATAGCCGCTGAAGCAGATTTCTTTTCGTTCGGCACCAACGATCTCACGCAGACCACCTTCGGTCTGAGTCGAGACGACTCCGGACGCTTTCTCCCGCACTATCTCGAGAAAGGGTTGCTGCCTGACGATCCGTTTCAGGTGCTGGATCGGCGCGGCGTGGGCAAGTTGATCAGCATGGCCGTTCGCGACGGTCGTGCCGCCCGCCCGACACTCAAAGTGGGCATTTGCGGCGAGCATGGGGGTGAGCCACAGTCCATCGCATTCTGTCACGGCGTGGGGATGGACTACGTGTCGTGCTCGCCCTATCGTGTCCCCATTGCGCGACTTGCCGCCGCCCACGCGGTACTCGCCGAGCGTGCGGCAGCGGGCTGACGGGCCATTGCCTGATCGCCCTGCATACGGCATGACGTCTTGTTACGTCACCGGAACTGGCTGTCACGCGCTGCGACCGATGGCGTGACAGCGCCCGAAGCGCGTCGTCGATTCCCGGACGCGCAAGAAGACGGAGCGGCATTCTGGCTGGGACGGCTTTCAGCGCACGACACGTGAGGCGCGCATGATCGGTGCATCGATCGTTGCCCTGTCAATACTGTTCAGTAGTTCGGATCTGTCACGCAGCGTGGTCGAGTCGGACGCGACGGCAGCATTCCCCGGCATCAAGATGCCGAAGTTGCCCAAAGTGCCCACGGTGTCCATGCCGAAGATGCGCTTGCCGCATCTGCCGAAGCGCGCCGGATCCAGTGACGCGGTTGCCCAAACCGAGCGCCGCCTCAGGACTTTGGTTGCCGAAGAGGAGCGCTGGTTCGCCGAGCATGGTCGCTATGACGCGAATACGTCTGACGTGGCACTGAGTGGCGCACCGGCGGATTCGGCGCTCGATCGGGTGCACGTGCAAATGCTGTACGCCGGCCGGAAGGGTTGGACTGCCATGGCGTCGCATCCTGACGCACCGGGAAAGTCGTGCGTGATTTATGTGGGGAATCGCAACGCACTGCCCATGGTGCCGCGCACGAGAAGCGACGCGGTGGACGCCTCGTCGGCAGGTCAGCCGGCCTGCGATCGCTGAGCCCGACGGCACGCGGTACCGCGCAAACACAAAACGCCCCGCCAATAGTTGGCGGGGCGTTTTGTGTTTGGTTAGCCACCTAGTGGAGGTGAGGGGAATCGAACCCCTGTCCGAGACTAGATCGACCTCAGCGTCTACGTGCGTATCCTGGTGATTGAGGTCTCCGTTCACTGGCCAACAGGAAGCCCATGAACAAACAAGTCTACAGTTGCTTCGCTCGACGGCGGCAGACGCACCGCCAAGCTAGCCCAGATTTGCGATACTCACGTGCCGCCCCGGGCGGGCTGCCTCGTGAGCACTGCCAGGTAACCCGAAGGTTACGCGGCGAGCGCCAGGTTGTTGTTGGCGATTGTGATTTTCCCGAGTGTTTTACCAGGTGCTCGAGGACCTGGGCACGCAACCAAAGCTTCACCAACCCCGTCGAAGCCAGTCACCCCC
>JANMRE010000270.1:0-23723 GCA_031370885.1 Gemmatimonadaceae bacterium | reverse complement strand
GTGCGCGCGGCGCTGCCCGATGCGGATGCGATCAGCCTGCAGTCGGGATGGCCAACGCCGCAGGCCGATGTCACCTGGCGGAACCGCACGTTGGGGAGTGTGCAGGTGTTCGGCGTCACAGCGGCATTCCAGACGGTGCAGGACTACACTTTTACGGCGGGTCGTCCGCTCAGTGACACCGACGTGAGTGAACGCCGCCGGGTTGCGGTGATTGGTGCCGACGTTGCCGGAAAGTTGTTCAACGAGGGCAACGCCATTGACCAGGACGTGCGACTGATGGGTCAGCGTTTCACTGTGATTGGTGTGGTAGGCCGGAAGGGTCGCGTGCTGGGCCAATCGTTTGACGGGTTCGCGTTGCTGCCCATCTCCGCCTTCGAAGCGATCTATGGGCGTCGGCAAACCACCACCATCTCGGTGAAGATGCGTGAGGCGGCCGACGTCGCACCGGCGATGGCGCGGGCGCGGGAGGCGATGCGCGTGTCTCGCGGTCTGCGACCCATCGAAGCGGACAACTTTGATGTGGGCACCGCCGATGCGCTGGTGGACTTCTGGAAACAACTTACGAAGGTGCTGTTCGCCGTGGTACCGGCCGTGGTGGCCATCGGCATTCTGGTGGGCGGTATCGTGATCATGAACATCATGCTGATGGCCGTAACCGAGCGGACGCACGAGATCGGACTGCGCAAGGCGGTGGGGGCGACCTCGGCCGATGTCCGCAAACAGTTTTTGGCCGAAGCGGTTGCGCTTGCCGTGCTGGGCGGTGCGCTGGGCGTGGCCTCGGGCTGGGGACTCGCGACCGTGATTGCGGCGGTATCGCCGCTGCCGGCGCGCGTGAGCCTGTGGTCGGTGGTGTTGTCGCTCACGCTGGGTGCCGGTATTGGCGTGCTCTTTGGTGTGTATCCGGCGTCACGGGCCGCGCGACTCGATCCGATCACGGCCATGCGCGCCGAAACCTGAGGTGGCTGTGCTGCTGCGGGCCGACGCGCTGGGTGAAAACATTCGCATCGCATTCGATGCGCTGCGCGTCAGCAAGCTGCGCTCGTCGCTGACCATCCTGGGGGTGGTGATCGGCGTGGCCACGGTGATGGCGATGGCCGCCATTGTGCAGGGCATTCGCGATTCCATCGTGCGGACCATCGAAGTGGCCGGACCCACCACGTTTTACGTGATGAAGAAGTTTTCGCAGACACCACTGAACCCGGACAACTTGCCGAAGGACGTGCGCATTCGGCCAGATCTCTCCGACCGTGAGGCGTACCAACTGGGCCGACTGCCGGAGATCGGCTATGCCGCACTGTGGGCGCAAACACTCGCCCGCATCGAGGCCGACGGCGTCCGATCCCAGCCGATGGCGATCTTTGGTGCCGACGACGGATTTCCGCTCATCCAGGGCGGTGAACTGATCAACGGCCGGTGGTTCTCACGCACGGAGTTGCTGGCCGGATCGCCCGTGGTCATCCTGGAGGAACGCGCGGCGTTTCGACTCTTCGGGCAGGAAACGCATCTGGGACGGTGGGTGCGCGTGGGTGGGCGTCCCCTTGAAGTGATCGGGCTCTGGCAGGAGCCGGCAAATATTTTCGCGCCTCCGGGTCAGGCCGTCGGCGCCATTGTACCGTATCGTCTGATGGATCACCAGTTCCAGATTGACCGCACCAATGCGCTGTGGATTCCTGTCAAGCCGCGCGCGGGGGTGCGTGTGGCCGACGCCCAGAGCGCGGTCACGATGGCGCTGCGTGAGATGCGGGGATTGCGCCCACGCGACGGCAATACCTTCGATCTCATTACGCAGGATCAGGTGCTGGACACGTTCAACGGCATTACCGGTGTGTTTTTCCTGGTGATGATTGTGCTCTCCAGTGTCGCCCTGTTGGTGGGTGGCATCGGGGTGATGGCGATCATGACCGTATCGGTTACCAGTCGCACCCGGGAAATCGGTTTGCGGAAGGCGTTGGGCGCCACACGGCGCGACATTCTGCAGCAGTTTCTGATCGAGGCCGCAACGCTGACCGGCATTGGCGGGGCCATTGGCATCGTGGTGGGATTGACCATGGGTCGCATAGCATCGCTCGCACTCGACGTGGACGCACCGGTCCCATTGACCTTCACCGTCATTGCAGTCTGTGTCTCGGTATCCATCGGCATCGTGTTCGGCATGGTGCCGGCGCAACGCGCCGCGCGGCTCGATCCCATCGAGGCGTTGCGCCACGAGTAGTGCGTGTGTTGGCCGTGTGGCCGACCTTGTTGCGCCGCTTGCGGTCCCCTACTGTCCGTCATGGCTGACCTTGATGTGCTGGCCATCGCGCCACACCGCGATGATGCCGAACTCACCTGCGGCGGAACGCTCATCCGGGCGGTCGACGCGGGACATGTTGTTGGCGTGCTGGATCTGACGCAAGGCGAAATGGGCACGCGCGGATCGGCAGCGCTGCGTGCGGCCGAAGCGGACGCGGCGGCGCGTGTGATGGGCCTCTCGGTGCGCGAGAACCTCGGACTGCCCGATGCGGGCATTCGCAACGACGACGACACGCGTGCACAACTGGTGAGGGTGCTGCGGCGCTTGCGTCCGCGGGTGGTGATTGCCCCCGCTGCGCGGGGCCGTCATCCGGATCACCGACGCGCGGCCGAACTGGTTCGTGATGCCTGCTTTCTGGCCGGTCTGGCAAAGTTCGCGCCCGGTGATGATGCCGCCTTTCGGCCGTATAAACTGTTGTACGCCCTCACCTACCGGGAGGACGCCCTGAAGCCGACCTTTGTGGTCGATGTCAGTGCACAGTTCGCGCGCAAGCTCGAAGCCATTCGCTGCTACGCGTCGCAATTCGACGGCGCCGTGCAGGCCGGCGAAGTCTATCCAAACGGCGAATCCCTGTACGACATCGTCACCCATCAGGCGGCGCACTACGGATCGCGCATTCGGGCGCAGTATGGCGAGCCATTCTACACCGACGAAACGATGCGCGTGGACGACGTCACGACGCTAGGTGTTTCCACTTTCTGAGCCTTCGCAGCCATCCGATGAGCGACACCACACCCGCCAACCCGCCACGCAGCATTGACTACGGCAGTTACCTGCAGTTGGACGAACTGCTTTCCCTGCAGACGCTGCAATCATCGCCCCAGCATCCCGACGAACTCTTGTTCATGGTCGTGCACCAGGCCAGCGAATTGTGGTTCAAGGTGCTCCTGCACGAACTGTCCACGCTGATCACGGCGCTGCAGCAGTTTGACACCATGCGCGCGCTGCTGGCGATTCAGCGTGTGAATGTGCTGACCGAGATCATCGCGCAGCAATTGTCATCGCTTGATACCCTGCCCCCGCAGCGATTCGCGCAATTCCGCGGGTATCTGGGCTCATCGAGCGGGTCGCAAAGCGTCCAGTTCCGCGCGATCGAAGCCACCGCCGGACTGCGCGATCCGCATTTCATTTCGGCCATCACGGAGCACGGTGATCCGCCCGCCGACGTACGCGCCGCACTCGAGCGGCCGACGCTGCAGGCCCTGACAGAAGCGCTGATCGCGCACGATGGCGTGACATTGGAATCGCTCTATACCGGCACCGCGCCCACGCCGCTGTTTCTGGTTGTCGAGGGGCTACTGGAGTTCGAGCAACGCTTCGCGCGGTGGCGGTTTCTGCATGTGCAACTGGTGGAACGCATCATCGGTCCGGGCACCGGGGGTACGGGCGGAACGCTGGGGGCGAAGTATCTGGCGCGAACCGTCTCGCAGCGATTCTTTCCGGCCCTGTGGGCGGTACGAAGCGAGTTCTATGGGCGATAGGGACGGCATTTCCCGCACGGCATGACACTCATCGACATATCCATCCCGCTGTCTGCCACCACGCCACCGTGGCCTGGTGACGTGCCGTTTTCGTGTGGCTGGACCTGTCGGCGAGAGTCCGGTGAGAGCGTCAACCTTGGCGTGATCACGACGAGTTTCCATGTGGGTACGCACGCTGACGCGCCAATGCATGTGGAGTCGGCGTGGGGAGCGAGCGAGTCGTTGCCGGCGGAGACTTTCGTGGGCGAGTGCGTGGTGATCGCACTGCCCAATGACTATCCGATCGCCCAGGATCTCTCAGCGTCGCTGCTGGCCGCGTTGTTAGGTGCGCATCGCGAATCGCGGGTGCTGCTGCGCACCGGGTATTCCATCGCGCAGGGGCAATTTCCCGATGATTGGCCTGCACTCAGTGTTGAGGGCGCGCAGTGGCTGCTTCAGCGCGGCATGCGACTGTGGGGCAGCGACGCGCCGAGTGCCGATCGCCGCACCAGTCAGTCGCTCCCCGTGCATCACGCGCTGTTCGGTGGCGGCGCGTATGTGTTGGAAAACCTGGCGCTCAATGCGGTGGCGCCGGGCAGGTACGAGTTGCTGGCGCAACCGTTGGCCGTGCACGGCGCGGATGCCTCGCCGGTGCGGGCGTTGCTGCGAGAGTGTTGAATCGGCTGACACACCATGGCGCGGGACGCGGCGGCGCGCTTTCGTCGCCAATACGTAAGCACGGTGCATCTCGCGCTTGACAACGGGTGAGCATACGTACATATACATGTACGTTGTTGTGGCTCGCTTCCGGTTCTCGCTCCAGGGGGATGAACATGCGTCCGCCGCTCTGCCCGGTCCTCCCATTGACCGAGGGTCGCACGCAACTCTTCCGTCTCGCCGACGATGTCTTGTCGGGGCAGGTGGATCGGGTGCGCCTCACACATAGGAGCCAGCGGGACGACCTCTTGCTCATACGCGCGTCTGCGGTGACGCAGTTGGAACGGGAGGTCGCAGACCTGCGTGCGCGCGTCGCACCAGCAGTGCGCCCCCTTGCCGGACTTGGCGCCCTGCTGGTCACTGACGAGGAGCTGCTCGCAGACCTGGCGGCCTCGAGCCGCGAACACGCGGCGGCCGCCGACGCACGTCTCCTCACGATCACTGGCGGCCTGACCTATCCGATTCACAGCCACCTGGACGCCCAAGTGGCTGAGGGGGCCGCGCCCAAGGTGTCCAGGGCGCGTCGGGCCACGCAAAAGCCGAAAGGCTGACCATGGGAAACAGGCCGCCGCGACACGCTGTTCTGGATACGCACGCGCTCCTGTGCTGGCTCGCAGGACGCATGCGTTCGCTCGGGCGCGCCGCGCGCGCGTTCGTCGAACGAGTCGACGAAGGAGACGCAGTCGCCCATGTGCCGACGGTGGTATTGGTTGAGGCAAGCGAGGCGATTCGTCGTGGCGTATTCAGTCTCGGCGAGCCGTTCGATGTGTTCGTGCAGCGGCTTGAGAACACGCCGTCGCGCTACCGGGTGGTGCCGCTCGACGCGGCCGTCGTCGCACGATCACACGAACTCTTCGCGATTCCTGAACGCGGTGATCGATTGATCGCGGCCACGGCACAACATCTCGGGCTACCGCTGGTCACGCGCGATCCGGCGATCGCGCGGGTGATTCGCGGCGACGTGATCTGGTAGCCTCGCGGCATCGCCACGATCACGGATGGACCGCCCGGTATGCGATTATCGAGTTATTCGGAAGCGTCCGACAAACGGCACGTCGTCCTCGTCAGTGAGCACGAGGTAGATGTTGTCACCGTTTACCGTGAATGGTGTGTACCCCGACGTGCTGATCTTTCCGAGCGACATCGTGGCGACAACGCGTCCACTGGCGTCGATGACATCGAGTTCATGGGCACCATTCGCGGTTGAGCGCATCACCCACAGTCGCCCATCCTCGTCGACAACGATGCGATCGATGGCCGGCTTTACTTTGGGAATGCGACTCATCTCGAGTCCACCGGGGTTACTCGCTCCGAACTGCACGATGAGCGTATCGCGTTCAGCAGCGGTGACCGGATTCGGAGAGACACGTCGAGATGCCCGTATCGTGTCCCGCGAACCGGGGACGATTCGGGTGATGCTGTAGTTCGCGGAGTTGGCCACGCACCACACTTCGCCCGATGGCCCCAGCGCCGTCAGGTTCCGTGGCGCGTACGGTATGGAGCGATACGTGGTGCGCGTTCCTTGCTTTATGATAAACGTCGCCGCCTCGGCGAGGTCGCGGGTACCACACGCGGGCATATCGGCGATGGTGTCGATGCGACTGCGGTCGAGGTGGTAGCCCAGAATCGCATAGCCTTGCCCGCGGCCGTCCTTCACCATGCAGTCGACATCAAGCAGGCGCCCGCGGCGATCCATTTGCGGATTCCACGGGCCCTGCGATGAACAGAATGCCATGGTCCAACCGTTCCGATACGTACCTTCGGCGTCAAAGATCGTGAGTCGCGCGTTCGCCGCATCACGCATCCACAACATGCCGTCGCGCGCAAACGCGATCCCCTCGGCGTCACGCAGTTCGCCGGGCCCCGAGCCAACTCGACCGATCGTCTTCACGAACTTGCCGTCGGGCGCGAAGACGCGAATGTCCCTGGCCTGACGATCGTAGATGAACAGGCGGCCCTTCGCGTCAACGGCGATCGACTTGATGTAGTTGAACGACGTGGGTCCGGTATCGCCTCCGCCTATGCGCAACGTCTCGGTCAGGGTCCAGGTGGCGGGTGTCTGGGCGGGCGCGCGGGTGCTGAACGCGAGAGTAGCGGCGAGCAGCAGCTTGGGGATGCGGTGAGCAAAGGTGCGCAAGCGCATGGTCTCAGTGATGGAGGCGAACCACGTCATCAGGGCGAAACGTCGAACGCCATCCGCTAATGGTCGTCTTTCCGAAGACGCAACCGCTTCATCTCGTCATCGATCGCGGGCGTCACGAACATATCGTCCGCAATCTTCGCGATCGTCTCAGCTTCGCGCCATGCCCGCTCAAGATCGGCAAGCTCACCATCCATGGCGCGACGCTCTGATTCCTCATGCAATGCCATCTCCAGGGCGAGTCGCGAGGTCGACGGAAGCGTGTGCAATGCGCCGGGAAGCTTCCTGATGCGGTCTCTTCCCTTCCACTTATCTCCGCCGCGCTTCCATCGCGGTTGATCCGCGCGCGCGCCGTGTCGTTCCTGCACGTTGGCCAGTGCGCGCAGTGGATCGCCGGCTTCCTCCAGCAATGACACCGCGTCGCGCACGTCTGAGCGACTGCCACCAAAGCGATTGACGGTGGGCATCAACCGCGCGGCCGCGCGCATGGCCGACTCGCCCGTCAGGATGTGCGTACCCGTCACGGATTCGAGGCGCAGTTGCAGCAGGCCTGGCGTGTCGCCGCGTTCGAGGGTGCTCATGCGCGCATGACGTCGCTGCACATCCACCAGGCGACCATCGGCGAGCACAACACGCCCGATGGATTTTCCTGGTCTCCCGTTGATGAGTGTGTCCCAGAGTCCGCCGTTGGCGTACACGCCAGCGAAACTGGCTGCGCTCGCGCCAATCCACAGCACGCCGCCAATAACGGCTGTTGCGCTTCCCACAACCGCACCTGTCACCAGCATCTGTCGACGGCGACGCCGACCAAACTGATCGCCGTATCGCCACGCGGCCATTTCCGGACGCTGCGGCGCGCCGATGCGAATGAGGTCGACCCCCTCACGGAGCCGAGCGAGGCCGATGTTGTCCGTGCTGACACGCAGACGACTGTCACGAAATCGGTGTTCGGCCGCTTCGACCGCCTCCCAGCGCTCCTCCAGCGGGGAGAGGTTCCAGCGGTCACACTGTTGGCACACAACCCAGAGTCGACCACGACTGGCATCGAACGCCAGGCGTGTCCCCACCGGAAAAGCCTCGAAGGCGTCGTTGCGGCCCAGGTCGGCCGTGCAGTGAATGCAGTTCCTGAACATCGCGGAGTGTGAGACAGTGGAAGGGTGCCGGGCGTCTTGATATCCTGTAACTTAGAGGATGACCCAGCCCGTTTATCTGGACCATGCGGCGACCACGCCGGTTCGCACCGAAGTGATGGACGCCATGGCGCCCTTCTTTGGACCGCAATTTGGAAACCCCTCCAGTATGCACCGCTGGGGGCGCGAAGCGCGCGTGGCGCTGGACGACGCTCGTGAGCGCGTCGCGGCGTGCCTGGGCGCCAACGCCGACGAAGTGTGTTTCACATCGGGTGGTACGGAAGGCGACAACTTCGCGGTGCTTGGCGTGGCGCGCACACTGCGCGCCACGGGTCGCACGGTGGCCATCACCACGCCAGTCGAGCACAAAGCCATTCTCGAGGCAGTTCATCAGGTCACTCGCGAGGGTGGAGAAGAGCGACTGGTGCGGGTGACGACTGACGGGCTGGTGGATGGCGAGGACTATCTCCGATGTCTCGACGCGCGGGTCGCGATTGCCAGCGTGATGTGGGTGAACAACGAGACCGGTGTGCTGCAGAACGTGCCGGCACTGGCGGCGCACGCCAAGGCGGCAGGCGCGGTATTTCATACCGACGCGGTGCAGGCGTTTGGCAAGGTCGAGATTGACACGAAATCGACGCCGGTTGATCTGCTCACACTCTCGGGTCACAAGATCGGCGCGCCCAAGGGGATCGGCGCGCTGTTCATCCGACGAAACACACCGCTCGAAAGGATGTTTCATGGCGGCTCGCAGGATCGCGGCCGCCGACCCGGTACCGAGAATGTTGCCTTCGCGGTGGGACTGGCAACCGCGGCCGAGTTGATCATCACCGAGCATGTCGCCGAGGGCGCGCGGCTCGGCGCAATGCGCGATGCGCTGGAGGCGCGGCTGCGTGAGCGAATTCCCGATCTCGTGATTCACGGAGCCGGCGCACCACGCGCCCCGCATATCTGTAACCTGTCGATCCCCGGCACGGACAGTGAATCGATGCTGATGGCGCTTGATATGCGTGGCATCGCCTGCAGCGGCGGTTCCGCCTGTCAGAGCGGCGCTGTGTCGTCGTCGCACGTGTTGAGCGCAATGGGCGTTCCGCCGATGGTGGCCAACGCGGCACTGCGACTCTCGCTCGGCACGCTGAGCGATGAGTCAACGATCGATCGTGTCGTCACGGTGCTCGCCGCGCTCGCGGTCAAGGCGCGTGGCGCGTTTCCGGCGTTTGATTGAGCCTTTGCGTGTTGACTGACGCCGTCGGCCCCGCCAGGGGAGAGCGCGTTTTGGTGGCCATGTCCGGCGGCGTGGATTCGTCGGTGGCCGCTGCATTGCTGGTCGAGGCGGGCTGTGATGTTGTTGGCGTGACGATGAAACTGCACGCCGATGGCAGCGACGTGCCGGATCGTCCGTGCTGCTCGCTGGATTCCACCAGTGATGCACGCCGGGTGTGCGCGACGCTGGGGATACCGCACTACGTTACCAACCTGGTCGATCACTTCGGGCACGATGTGCTCCGCGATTTCGTGAACGAGTACGCGCGTGGTCGCACACCGATTCCCTGCGTACGCTGCAACACCTTCACGAAATTCCGCGACCTGTTGCACAAGGCCGATGCAATCGAGGCGCACTGGCTGGCCACGGGACACTATGCGCGCATGGGCGTCGTTGACGGCGCGCGCGTCATGCGTCGCGGACTCGACCCGGCGAAAGACCAGAGCTATTTCCTGTGGGGCATCGACCGACCGGTGCTCGATCGGCTGGTGCTGCCGATTGGTGGTCAGACGAAATCGGAAACGCGTGCCATCGCCCGGCGGTTTGGTTTGCGCACTGCCGGGAAAATCGAGAGTCAGGATATCTGTTTCGTGCCCGACGGCGATCACGTCCGTGTGCTGCGGGAGCATCTGGGCGACGACGCGCCGTCGCTGAGTGCCGGACCGCTGCGGCTGGTCAGCGGTGAAGTGATCGGCGAACATGCGGGCTTTGCGCGCTTCACGATTGGTCAGCGCAAAGGACTACCGGGCGGATTCGCCGAACCCATGTTCGTGGTGGAGATCGTGCCAGCCGAGCGCGCCGTGGTGATCGGACCACGGGAGGCGTTGTTGGGTCGCGGCGTTGAGGCCCGCGAGATCAACTGGCTGGCCGCGCCGCCCATGGTTGGCGCGAGTGTTCAGGTTCAGGTGCGCAGTCGGGCGCGGGCCGCAGCGGCGACCGTCATTCGCATCGCGGCCGACGAAATCGAGTTTGCGCTGGAGGAGCCCGTAGCGGCGATATCACCGGGTCAGTCGGTGGTGGTGTACGACGGGGACATCGTACTTGGCGGAGGGGTGATCGAGAGTAGGAAGTAGGCAGTCTGTAGTCGGAAGTACTTGGAACTGAGTACTCGGTACTTCAACTGAGTACTCGGTACTTCAACCGAGTACCGAGTAGTACTGAGTACTGAGTTGAAGTACTCAGTACTCAGTTTCAGGTACTGCCGACTTCCGACTACCTACTTCCTACTCAGTCAACACTGCAACCGTCATATCCGCCGTCACGTTCAGCAGCGTTTTGAACATGTCGGGGATCGTATCCAGTGCGATCATGATGCCGATGCCTTCCACGGGCAGTCCGATGGCCGTGTAGAGTGGCGCCTGCAGCAGCATGCCGCCGCTGGGAATTCCCGGTGTGCTGAAACTCAGCACCACCGATGATGCGGCAACGAGCGCGATGGACGAGAACGGCAGTACGATGCCGTACAACTTTGCAATGAACAGCGCGCCGACCACCCAGTAGAGTGCGCTGGTGAGCTTGAACACCGACACGCCCAGCGGCAGCACGAATCCCGTGGCCGTGGTTGGCAGCTTCAGCACATCGGTTGCCCCTTTGACCATTGCGGGCAGTGCCGCCAACGAACTGCGCGACCCAAAGCCCACCACCTGTCCAGGCAGCAGCGCGCGCGCAAAGAGCGACAATGGCACGCGACCGGTGACACCCACCAGCACGTATAGTCCGATGGTGGCCAACACATGCAGCCCGATGAGCACCGCCACGTAGAAACCGATGGCCCCGATGGCCGACGCACCAAGCTTGTGTCCCAGGGCCACGGCGAGCGCAAAGATGCCAAGCCAGCCAATGGCCAGTATCCATCGCACCACGACCAGCATGGCGTCGGCCATTCCGCGAAAGAAGGCCACCTGGGTGGCGCGCGCCTGGGCGGAGATGTGCCCCAGCGCAAACGCATACAACAGCGTGAACAGCACCATCGGCAACAGCGCCCCGTCGGCCGCCGCCCGCACGGGATTGAGCGGAATCAGACTCAACACCCAACTGCGAAGCGTCAGCGCATCGGCCGGAGGCAAATCAATCCTGGCCGACTCGCGCAGGCGCGTGGTGGCATCGGGATCGAGACTGAGCGACTGAAAGAGCCACGGCGACACGAGTGCCGAAAACACCGCGCACACCACGAGTAGTGCAAGAAACCACGCGAACGCGCGTGCACCCACCGTACCGGTATGTCGCGTATCATCGCCGCCCGCCACACCGATGATCAGCAACGGCACCACGAGCGGAATCACCGTCATGCGCACGGCGTTGATCCACGCGGTGCCAATGGGTTCGAGCAGTGCCACCACGCGTGTCGCAATATTGGACGGAACAAACGTCTGCGCGAGCAGCATGCCCACAGCGAGCCCGAGAGCAAGCCCGAGTGATACCTGTGCGGCTTGTGAGCGCCACACCGATGGGCGCGCCGTGGCTCCGGCCGTCACGTCGCGCAGTCCCGCGTCAAAACCCGAATCCGGCAGACCACGCGACGAGATGCTTGCCGGAGGTCGACGCACCGTCCGCGTCGGCGAGTCGCACGTAGTATCCGATCTCGCCGCCAAGCGCCAGCACGGGCCACAGGTGGAGTGACGCACCCACGTACGTGCGACGCGGCGTTGCCTTGAGCGGCGCACCGAATGTACGCACCACATTTCCCGTGATCATGACGCCGGTTCCCCACGGCGCGAAACTCGTGCCGGCGCCAATGCTGGCCTGTGCACCGCCAATGCCGATCTTTGCCACCGCCAGCGCGCACACATCAGGTCCGGTATTGGACTCGTGCAGCAATCCGCCGCCGTACGACAGCGCCCACTTGAGCGGAGCGCCGTAGGTGATACCGGCGATGCACTGTTCGGGATGCCACGCATTTTTCTCCGCAGACGCGTGCGAAGCGTCCGGTCGCGCGGCCATGGCGCCGATTGGCGTGAGTTGAGCATCCATCGGTAACGGCACCGTGCCCGACACCATCATGAGGCCGATGAGGGCGCGGTGCGCGTGGAGCATCAGTATTTCATCCCACCGGCTTCGGCAAACTCGCGCATCGCTTTCTCCTGCGCTTCGGAGAGCGTCTCGGGCACGGTGATGGTGACTTCAACCAGCAGATCACCCCGGTGTCCGTCCTTGTCGATTCCCTGCCCCGCGACGCGAAACCGTTTGCCGGCCGACGTGCCCGCCGGAATGCGCAGCGCGACTTTTCTGCCGTCGAGCGTTTTCACACTCACGCGCGAACCCAAAGTCGCCTGTGCGATATTGATCGGCACCGTGGCAATGAGGTCCAACCCATCACGACGATAGAAGCGATCGGTCAACACTTCGAAGGTGATCACCAGATCGCCCGCCTGTCCCCCCGACGCGCCTTTCCCGCCTTGACCCTTCATGCGCACCTTCGCACCGCTCTCTGCGCCCGCAGGTACGGCGATCAGCACCTTGCGACGTGTCCGCTGTTCACCGGCTCCCTGGCATGTCGGACAGCGCTCGCTGGGAATCTGACCGCGACCCATACACACCGGACACGGACGATTCACCGCGAAACTTCCTTGCCCGAACGAAATCACCCCTCGTCCACTGCATTCGGCGCACGACTTGAGTTGTGCGCCCGGCGCCGCGCCCGAACCGCGACAGGTCGCGCACTCTTCGTTCACTTCGAGGTCAACCGGCACTCTCCCGCCAACAGCCGCGATGCGAAAGGGGACTTCCACCGTTTTCTCCACGGTCTGTCCGCGTTCGGGTGTCCGCGTGCGTGCGCGCGCGCCGGCCGCGCCAGCGCCGAACATCGACGAGAAGAGATCACCAAGTCCGCCGATGCCACCAACATCAAACTCGCTGAACGTTCCCGAGCCAGCTTGACCGGGCCCGGTGGTGCCAAATCCTCCAGGACGCGATGACGCCTGACGGGCACCGAGGCCTCCGAACGCGCCGAGTCGACGCATGTCGTCATACTGTTTTCGTTGCTCCGCATCACCCAGCACATTGTACGCTTCCGAAATCTCCTTGAAGCGCTCGGTGGATTTCGGATCGTTCTGATTCGCGTCTGGATGGTACTTCTTGGCCAGACGACGATACTGTTTCTTGATCTCGTCGGCCGTCGCCGACGAGGCGACACCGAGGACCGCGTAGAAGTCCTTGCTGTTGGCCATCAGGAAAAGAGTGGTGCCGTACCGGTCCACTGCTTCACGACCACGCGGGCCGGACGAAGCACGTGGCCATTGATGATGTAACCCACCTGAAAGGTTACGGCCACGACCCCGTCTTCCGCCGCACTCAACGCGGGAGCAGTGCTGACCGCCTCGTGCTGCGTAGGATCGAACGGATGCCCGGTGGGGTCGATGGTTTCGAATCCGTGTCCGGAGAGTGACTTGAACAACTTCCTCTCGACCATCAAGACACCGTCCACCACGGTCGTGGCGTCGACGGTGTCGGGATCGACATGCGCGAAGCGCGTGATGTCATCGAGCGCATCGAGTATGCCACGCACCAACTCCCCCTGGGCGCGCCAACCCGCTTCCTGCCGTTCTTTCACCGCGCGACGGCGGAAGTTGTCGTACTCGGCGGCCAGGCGCAGGTATCGGTCGTTGAGCACCTGCACTTCGCGCTGTTCGGCGGTGCCCGTCGCATCACTGTCTACCGCCGTGTCTTGGGCGGATGAGGCATCGGACTGATCGTCCGTCATGGAATCCGTGGGATCGGTCATGGTGTGTGTTTGTGCTTGGCCAACGCGACGGTTGAGGCACCGTTCGAGGAGCGGTTCGGCACCGTACGCCTGGGGAATCTGAAAGTTTACGAAGTCCTGTAAGATACCGGGTGGAACCGTCAGGCCCGTACGGTCCATCCTTCCGACGCGGCGTCGAGCAGAAAAACCCGACGAAGTCGATCGAGCGCCAATTGCGCGGCGCGCTGCCGAATTTCGCCGCGGTCACCGGGAATAACGGCGCGAATCGCGTGCACGTCGCCAGCGACGTCAACCGCGACCCACACCGTACCCACTGGCTTCTCGGGAGTGCCGCCGGTTGGCCCGGCAATGCCGGTGACACCGATACCGACCGTGGTGCCGAACCTGAGGCGAACCCCGGTGGCCATGGCGCGCGCCACAGGTTCGCTCACCGCGCCTGCGGTTTCAATCGCATCGGCAGGCACTCCGAGCTCGCGGGTTTTCACGTCATTGGCGTAGGCGATCACACCACCCTGGACAACCGCGCTTGATCCCGAGATCGCGGTCAGGCGCGCCCCCAACAGACCGCCGGTGCAACTCTCGGCCACCGCGATCGTGGCGTGGCGTTCAATGCATTCCGCAATCATGAGACCAGCGAGATCGGCCTCGCCTTCACCGTACACGAAGCGGCCAACGAGATCGCGCAGTTTTGTCGCGGCGTCGGCAAGCCGACGATCCGTTTCGTCCGCCGGATACGCGTTGGAGGTGAGTCGCAAGTCGACCCCATCAACACCAGGAAGAAAGGCCAGCGAAAACCCATCGACGCCGCGACCGAGGTCGCCCAGTTTGTCCGCAATGGCCGATTCGGAAATGCTGGCGGTTCGCAATGTTCGCGAGCGGACAACGGCGCCACCGGACGTCACCCGATCGCGAATGCGCGGCAGCAGCGTGTCGGCTAACATGCCGCGCATCTCACGCGGAACGCCGGGCAGCATGGCCACCCATCGGTGTTTGGTGTCTTCGAGCCAGATGCCGGGCGCGGAGCCGTGCTGATTGACCAGAATAGTCGCGCGTTCGGGAACCATGGCCTGCTGCCGATTGCTTTCCGGCATGGGCACGCCAAAGCGCTTGAGCCAGCGCTGTTGGAGATTCTCGAGAATGTCGCGATCGAGCACCATCGCGCGGCCGAAAATTTCGGCGATGGCGGGCTTGGTGCGGTCGTCGGCGGTGGGGCCCAGACCGCCGGTCGTGATCACGGCGCCGGTACGCCCCAAGGCCTCGCGAATGGCCGCTGTGATGCCGCCAGGCTCGTCACCGACCGTTGTTCGACGCGTGATGCGGATCCCCAGCGAGGCCAATTCACGGGCCAGGTGAGCCGCGTTGGTGTCGATGGTGAAGCCGAGCAGGAGTTCATCGCCGATGGTGACGATTTCGAGGTTCATGCAGAGAAGATAACCGCGACTACCTCACCGTCAGCGGACCCCTCAGCACCCGCGAGCCGTATCGACGCAAGTACAGGTAGAGACTCCACAGGGTCAGCCCCACTGCGCCGGTCATCGCCAAGACGCCAACGGCGCCGTTGAAATAGGCAAAGCCCCGCCAGAGCATCTCGTTTTGCCACCCTTGCCGCGCGGCCAAGGTGGCGGCAAAAAACCAGAAGTAGGCCGCTCCCATCCAAATACCCTGGAACGCGGTCTTCCACTTTGCCGGTCCTATGGCTGAAATAACGAGACCCCGACGCGCAGCCACCTGCCGAAACACGGTCATGAACGCCTCGCGCCCCAACACCACAATCACTATCCAGAGCGGCAGTGAAATGCGCCCAAAGGGCGTGACAAACAGGAAGGGCGATGTTTCGGGCAGTCCGCCACCAGTGACCACGAAGGCGTAGTGGCGCTGCAAGTAATACATGGGGACCAGGGTCGCCAACAGTAACAACTTGTCGGCCAGCGGGTCCAGCAACCGGCCCATGTCGGTGACCAGATTGCGCTGCCGCGCAAAGTGACCGTCCCAATAGTCACTGACGGCCGCCACCAGAAACAGCGTGAACGCGATCAACCGTGCCGACCACGACGTCGTGAATGGCAGCCACGCAATCAACGGCGTCAGGGCGATGCGGCCGACGGTGATCGCGTTGGGGAGATTCACGGGAGTACGACTCCGGTGGAGGACGGCGAACTCAGACTAGGCGAGCGTTTTGAGGACCAGTTTGGAGACCGCCTTCAGTGTATCGAAGACTCCATCACCGGTAACGCCTACCGCCTCGAAGTGTGGCGCTCGCTCCACCCACTCGCCGGTGGGCAATTGCGTCACGAGAAGTTCGCCGGGCCGGAACGGATCCGCCAGTGGACGCATCCGCGCCGGTTCGGTGACTTCCCACCCCGGATTGAGCATTTCCTGCAACTCGGCCAGCGGCGACGCGTTGGGCAGGTCGCGCTTGTTGTACTGCACGATAAATGGCATGCGTGTGAGATCGTAGCCGTAGGCCGCCATGTTGTCGTACAGATTCTGCATGGACTCGACGTTGGCTTCGGCGCGATCGGACTGCGAATCTGCCACGAAGACCACACCATCAACGCCCTTGAGAATGAGCTTGCGGCTGGCGTTGTAGTACACCTGTCCAGGGACGGTATACAGATGGAAACGCGTACGAAAGCCGCGAATCGTCCCCAGATCGACGGGCAGAAAGTCGAAGAAGAGTGTGCGCTCGGTTTCAGTGGCCAGCGAAATCAGTTTACCCCGTGTGCTCGGTGCGACCTTGCCGTAGACGTATTCCAGATTCGTCGTCTTGCCGCCAAGTCCCGGACCGTAGTACACGATCTTGCAGTTGATCTCGCGGGAGGCATAGTTGATCATCGACATCGTATACGTCCGTTACTGAAAGAGCCGGTCGATCTCGTCTTCCGCTCCCGCGAGGAAACCCGGCGGCGTCGCCTGTTCCTTGCCAGCGCGTGAAAAGACGCCTTCGAAAATGCGTGTGAGCTCGTCAACCGCCGACTTCATGCGCAGCCGCACGAGGCCAAGTGTGGTCCGGTTGTCGAACAACACCACGAGGATGACGCGGCGCGCAATGTCCGCCAGATACATCGATTCGCGCTCGCCCTGATGAAACAGCACATTGAAATCACTTTCGCCGATGAGTCGCGCGAGCTGGTCGTTGGCACTGAAGTCGGCGGCCGTGAGAGTGGCGAATGCCGTCGCGTCAAAGTTGGGCGGCTCGCCCACCGTGGCGACCAGGTGGCCACTGCGATCGACGAGCAAGGCGCAGCGCGCCTTCGCATCATAGAGGAAACGCTGCAGCGTAATCGTGATGGCCCCGAAGTCGTCCTCGGTAAACGACCAGGTGGCGGCGCCGACAGGCATGAACGTGGGGGCGAAGGACTCAGGCACCCGGAGCCGGCACGCGGTATCACGCGACTGGCCCCCGGTTGGGTTCTACGAACGTAACAGCCGTTCAGTGCGCTGCAGAACCCCTCGGGCCCTGCGGCGTAACAACGGCAACGGCTCCCAGCGCACATAGTCGCGTAGGAGTCGCGCACTATCAACGCTCGGGTGCGCTCGAAGGTAACCGAGCGCGGCGAGTCGGCGCCAATCGCCTGCCCGTCCGCCCGCACGGCGAGACCCTCGCGGTCCCCACCGGTCAGGGCATCTCCCGGCGGGCCGACAGCGCTTGGGCAATCGTGACGCCATCGGCGTATTCGAGATCGCCACCAACCGGGAGTCCGCGGGCGATACGGGTGACGCGAACGGCAGAGGCGGCGAGTTGACGCTGGAGATAGAGTGCGGTCGCCTCGCCCTCCAATGATGGATTGGTGGCCAGTATGACTTCGCGAATGCCCTCCGGTTTGACACGCGTCATCAGGGCGTCGATAGCCAGATCGCCCGGGCCAATGCCGTCCAATGGCGACAGCCGCCCTCCCAGCACGTGGTACACACCGCGAAACTCGCTGGCGCGTTCAATCGACGAGATATCGGAGGCCTCCTCGACGACGCAGATGATCTGCCCATCGCGCCTCGGATCGGCACAGATGGCACACAGTGGAGATTCTGTCAGGTTGCGACAGCGGTCGCAGGTGCGCACGCGCTCGATGAGCGACACCAGCGACTCGGCCAGTTTCCGACTCTGCTCGGGTGGTTGTCGCAGCAGGTGAAACACCAGGCGTTGGGCGGTCTTGCGCCCGATGCCGGGCAGCCGCGCGAGTTCGCCGGTGAGATCGTCAATGACGGACACGAAGGGTGTGCCGTGTCGCGGTCAGAACGGCAACTTGAATGGCAGGTCGATACCGCCGGTGACTTTGCCCATTTCCTCTTGCATGGCGTCGGCCGCTTTTTTCTGAGCTTCCGCCGATGCGACCACGACAAGGTCTTCGAGCATCTCGATGTCATCGGGATTCACTACAGAGCGTTCGATTTTCACGCGCTTGAGCTGCAGCTTGCCGTCGCATTCGACGGTCACCATGCCGCCGCCTGCGGACCCGCTGAAGGTGCGTTTGCCGAGCGCGTCCTGCGCTTCCTGCAACCGACCCTGCATGTGCTTGAACGTGTCCAGCATTTTGAGGAGGTCCATCTTTACTGAGTAGGAAGTAGGAAGTCGGAAGTCGGAAGTATTGGGAACTGAGTACTCAGTACTTTTTACTGAGTACGGAGTACTTTTTACTGAGTACGGAGTACTTATTACTGAGTACGGAGCACTCTTTGCTGAGTACGGACTTGTTTGCTGAGTACGGAGTATTTTCGCTGAGTACTGAGTATGTGGAACTGAGTAGGGAGTACCGACTAGTCGCGGAGTTCGAGATCGAGCACACGAACGGCGGCGTCGAGCAGTGGGTTTTTTGTGGTCAGGGCTTCCGTTCGTTCCTTCTTGACATCATTTGCGGTGATACGGCGTGACGGTTTTGCATCGGACGGTGTAACGATAGCTGCAGGGTGTTGCGCACGCAGAGTAAATCCGGTGATCCCGTCGAAACAGCCTTGAACGGCCGCGAGCACGTCACCGCGGGCGCTTTCTGCGGCCCGGGCCCAGGTATCGTCGGTTGGGGCGTAGCCGAGTAGGAGTTCGCCGCTTTCCGTGACATCGAGCGGTCGCAACCACTGCACCGCGTGCGCCACGGCGCTGCGTCCGTTGCGCTTGATCATCTCGGCCACGTCGCTCCAACGTTCCAACACCGTATCAAGCGCGGGCGGTGGTGCGACCCGCTTTTCACGCTCGATACGCGCCGGTGGGAGGGGTGGCGGCGCCATTTGTGCCGCAGCGGCCGCTTGCGCAACTTGCTGCGAGGCCGGACGTGGTACGGGTGCGGCAGGGTACGTCGTAGCGGGCAAGGCGCTTGCCACCACGGCCGACGGCACTGGTGGCAGCGCGTGCGCGGATGCTACGCGCGAATCGAGCGCCACGCGACGCGCCGGAGGCTCGTCGCGGCCGCCGTCGCCGAACCCTTTGAGCACTTCCTCAAGTTCGACTGTGCGATCGAGCAGCGCGAACCGCACGAGCAACGTTTCCAACAGTAGTTGGGGCTGGCCGCTTTTTCGGAACATGGGCTCCATCTCCAGCAATGCGTGCAACATGCGCAGCAAGTCTCCCACCGTCACGCGCCCCGCTCGTTCGGCCAGCTGCACCCGCAGTCGATCGGGGAGATCTGCCGGCGTGCCGCCAAGTGCGATGGCCAACTGGGCGCGAAGCAGTTCGCCCAGTCCGGACAATACGAGGGTGAAATCGACTCCTCCATCGGCCAGTCGTTGCACGGCCGGAAAGAGTTCGGCGGCGCGTCGTTCGGCAATCAGATCCAGCAGCGCCAGATACTCGTCGTCGGGAATGAGTCCGAGCGCGATCCGCACGCGTTCGGCCGAGACGGCATCGGTCTCGCCCAGCGACAATACCTGATCTGTCAGCGACAGGGCATCGCGCAGACCGCCGTCGGCGGCGCGCGCGATCATGGCAAGGGCTTCATCCTCGAAGGCGATCCCTTCGTCGCGCAGCACAATGGCCAGACGCTCGCGGATCTCGGCCGGACCGATGCGTTTGAGATTGAAGCGTTGCAGACGCGAGAGAACCGGTGCGGCCAACTGTTCGATTTTTTGTGGATCGGTGGTGGCGAAGACGAACACGACGCGTGGCGGTGGCTCCTCGAGGATTTTCAGCAGCGCGTTCCACGCCTCGCGCGTGAGCATGTGCGCTTCATCGATGATGTACACCTTGTAGCGATCGTCGCCCGACGGCGCATACATGGCGCGCTCGCGCAATTCGCGGGCATCATCGACCCCGCGGTTGGAGGCGGCGTCAATTTCCACCACGTCGAGTGAGGTGCTGCCACTCCAGATGCGTTGGCAACTGGTGCAGTGCCCACACGGTTCGCCCTGGAGCTCGGGCTCGCCACGTCGCTCGCAGTTGAGCGCCATGGCCAGCACGCGAGCCAATGTGGTTTTTCCGGTGCCCCGGGGTCCGCACAGGAGATAGCCATGTGCCACACGCCCGAGAGCAATGGCGCCCTTGAGGGTGTTCGCGACATGCGTCTGGACCGCAACGGAAGCGAAGTTCCGAGGGCGGTATTTACGGGCGAGGGCGAGGGACATGGGAAGCGAAATCTAGCCTCATTGGCTCACCGAGCCGGGCACAAGAAAGCGCGCGGGAGGTCCGTCTCCGAGTCGGAGCGAATCCTCCCGCGCGCAGTGCTCCGGGCCTGACGAAGCGACGTCAGACTCCACGTGCCGCTGCTACCTTCGGGGTCCTGACGGGATTGGCGGGCTGTCGCCCTCCGGGACCCGGAGCGAGAGGGAGTCTAATGGGGGTGGGAGGCAAGGGGAACTGCGCGGGAGACGGGAGACGGGAGACGGGAGACGGGAGACGGGAGACGGGAGACGGGAGACGGGAGACGGGCGACGGGAGAGACGGATGGCGGCGCGTTTGTCATGTGCACTTGATGCTCACGCAGGAACAGCAGGCGCTCGGCCGCGCACGGATTCTGGCAGGCCCGTCTGTGGCGCGATCGATCCTTGACAACGCGCAGTCGCGAATACTTTGTTCGGTAATCAAACAAAGTCCGTGCCTCGCTGCACCGTCAGGTGCCTCCTCGGCTCGGATCCCGCCCGCTTTGGGGATTTCCCCCACGCACCGTCGCACTGCCCATCGTCTCTGGAGGCAACCGCATGCGTTCCATAAGGCACTTCCCGCTTCTCGCCCTGGCCGTTTGTTCGGGGCTGATCCTTTCAGGATGCGACTCGTCGGGTCCCACTCAACCGCCCGCGAAGACACTGTCGTCGATTGCCGTCTCACCGGCGTCGGCGAGCCTGACCATCGGCGGCACGCAAGCACTGACCGTCACCGGGACGTACAGCGACGCATCGACGGCGGCCCTGACGTCAGGCGTGACGTTCACATCATCGGCCAACGCCATCGCCACGGCGAGCGCATCGGGTGTGGTTACCGCCGTTGCGGCGGGCAGCGCGATCATTACTGCTACCGCGTCGGGGAAGTCGGCGACGGCAGCCATCACCGTGACGGCGCCGGCGCCCACGCTGACATCCATCGCAATCACTCCGGGCACTATCAGCCTGGCCCCGGCGGCCACACAGCAGCTCACCGTCACAGGCACCTACAGCGACGCGACAACAGCCGCCCTCAGTTCCGGCGTGACATTCGGTTCGTCCACCTCGTCGGTGGCGACGATCAGCGGCACGGGACTGGTCACTGCAGTTGCGGCCGGAACGACAACGATTACGGCCACCCACACGGCATCGACGCGCACGGCCAACGTCACGGTGACGGTGGTCAGCGGCGCCGCACTTGTCTTCTACGATGACTTCACCTCGGGTGTGAGCTTCGCCGACTTCGGTGGCGCGGCCAACGCGGTTACGATTGACGCGACCACCACGAACAATGGTCGCAAGACGCTGAAGGCCATCATCACCGCGTCGGGTGCCTACTCCGGCGGCGCCCTCGTGGCCGCAGTGCCACGCAATCTCTCGTCGTTCAACGCGCTGACGTTCTGGGCCAAGGCCAGCGTGGCCAAGAGCAGCCTCAAGGTCGGCATCGGCAATAACGCCGCGAACACTTTTTTCAATGCCGAGTCCGTCGGCATCCCGCTCACCACCACGTTCACCAAGTTCATCATTCCGCTGCCGAACCCGGCCAAGTTCGTGAATGCCGATGGATTGTTCCACTTTGCCGACGGACCGAACAACTACACCGTTTGGTTCAGCGACATTCAGTACGAGAACCTGCCGACCTCACAGGTGGCGGCACCGACCGCCACGACCGCGGCCTGGCCCTCATTGACGGTCGCCATTGGCTCCCCGCAGCAGATCTCGCCAGCGCCGAACACGGTTCGCTTCACCACGCCGGCGCTTCCCAACGGCGGCATTCTCTCCGACGTGGCCTGGCGCTGGTACACGCTCACATCGAGCAATCCCGCCGTCGCCACCGTCAGTGCAGATGGATTGGTGACCGGCGTCTCTGCAGGCAGTGCCACCATTTCGGCGACGATGAACGGGCTTGCAGTTGCCGGCAATGCACCCGTCACCGTCACGGTGCCGCTGGCGGTGCCGACGACGATCGCGCCTGCACCGACGCGGGCGGTTGCCGACGTGATCTCGCTGTACACGACGGTTTACACCAATCGCGGCGTGGACACGTGGCGAACCGGATGGAGCGCCGGCAACAGCGAACTCGTTGACCCATTCGTCGCTGCGGGCCGCAACATCAAGAAGTACTCTCTCTTCAACTTCGTCGGCGTCGAATACGGCATCACCACACCGGCCAACATCGTGGACGCGTCGACGATGACGCACTTCCACGTTGATCTCTGGTCGCCGAATCCGTCCGCCAATCTGGAGATTCAGTTGGTTAACGACGCGGCTGGCACGGCCGCGATCGGCAAGTATCAGGCGGGGCTGATCGGCACGGGGTCGTGGGTATCACTGGACATTCCGCTGGCCTCCTTCACCGGTCTGACCACGAAGATCAAATTGCAGCAACTGCTCTTCGTGGCGGCAGGTCCTTCGGTGCTGTACGTGGACAACGTGTACTTCCACAAGTAAGTACGAATGGCGGGCCGCCTTCGGGCGGCCTGCCGTTGACCGGACGGGCCGACGACTCACATGCCTCGGCGTGCCAGCGATACCGCCGCCGGCAGCTCCGAAGCATTCGGCGTACGACCAACCGTGAGCAGCAGTTCGTTTTGCGTGCGAAGCGCGCGGCCCTTGGAAAGAGCTTGACAGGAAAACGAGTGAATCACACTTTGTTCACTCGGCGAACAAAATCTTTTCTAATTTCCCTGCCTGCCCTCGCCCGCCCCGAATACCCACCCACCTCCATGTGGAGGAGACTCCGATGAGTCCGACGCGAACCTTGGCCAGCCGGTTCTCGGGCTTGTGCTGGTTTCTCGTGGCAACGGCCCTGCTCTGTGCCGCTGCCCCGCGCATGTCCGCGCAGTCTCCCAGCGTTCGCGTCGTGGCCGATGGCGCAGGTTCGCGCATTCAGGTGGACGGCCAGGACGTCATGCTCCGGGGCGTCAATTGGGACTATTTCCCAGTGGGCCAGAACTACGCTTACAGTCTCTGGGTGCAAACGGACGAGGTGATCCGGGCCGCGCTCGACCGAGAGATGTCGCTGCTCAAGTCGATGGGCGTCAACGTCATTCGGCAGTACGCCGGGGTACCGCCGCGGTGGGTGAGGTACATCTACGAACACTACGGCATCTTCACGGTCGTCAATCACCCACTGGGTCGATATGGATTGACGGTGAATGGCGTGTACACGGCGTCCACGGATTATTCCGATCCGAAAGCGCGCGCGGCGCTCACCAAGGAAGTCACCACCCTGGTGGACGAGTTCCGCGGCACGCCGGGCGTGCTCCTGTGGCTGCTGGGCAACGAAAACAACTACGGCCTCACCTGGAAGTCGGCTGCCACCGAGAACCTGCCGCAGGGCCAACGCGATGCCGCGAAGGCGCGCTTCCTCTATTCACTGTTCGGTGAAGTCACCCGTGCGATCAAGGCGCGTGATCCCGGACATCCCGTGGCCATGGCCAACGGCGACGTCCAGTA
>JANMRE010000264.1:0-12089 GCA_031370885.1 Gemmatimonadaceae bacterium | reverse complement strand
ATGTCCGGGCGCACCAGTTACCACCCAATCACGTTGCGCCGAGCCGGGTTTCTGACCAGCCTGCGGAATAGCGTCGATGTCCGAGCCCAGCGCGATCACGGGCTTGCCACTGCCCCACTTCGCCACCCATGCGGTGGGAATGCCGGCGACACCGCGCTCAATGGTGAATCCGTTCTTCTCCAGCATCCCAGCGAGGTACTTCGACGTCTCGATCTCTTGCATGCCCAGCTCGCCGAACGAATAGACCTGATCGACCATTTGCTGGGCGAGCCTGACCCTACCATCAATGGCGCGAGCGACCTCGCTCTTCAGTCGCTCCATGCGTGGAATCGGCCGCGGTCTGCGCGCCGAGCAGCGCGGGAACGAGGCAACCGACCATGAAACAGCGCGCGATGGTGTGCATGATCGATGGGTTCAGGGTACGAGTGCTTTCGTTTGCGACAGGCGATACATCGTGAGCGCGGCGCGCTTGGCGCGCACCGAAAGTGAACGCAGATCGGCCGTCTCCTGCGGCGAGTGATCATCGTGACCCGCCAATCCCACACCATCGATGATCATGGGCACGATGCCCGCCACGAATGACACATCGGCCGCACCGGCCTTGGATGGATCCACCGGATTCACCGGGCCAAGCCCCAGATCGCGACTGGCCTGATCGTGCAATGCCAGCAGCCGCTTGTTGCCCTCGGTCGGTGCCATCGGCGGGTAGCCGTCGTCGAAAGTGATGGTGGCGCCGGTGTGCCCGAGATGCGCGGCGACAATTTCCCGCATGGTCGCCTTCGTTCGCGCCAGTTGCTCGGGTGAGAGCGTTCGTAAATCACCCTGCACGGTCATGCGCTCGGCCACAATGTTGGTCTTCCCTTCGGCCGTTCCCTTGTTGGCCTCCGCATCGAGCGTCACGCGCGCACCACCCAGGGCCACGCCGGGGTTGAAGGCGAGATACGCTTCTTTCGACAGACGCGTGCGAAACGCATCGAGAATGCGCGCTGTTTCGAATATCGCGCCGAAGCCGATACTGTCCTTGAAGATCTGTGAAGAATGCGCCGCCTCGCCGGTGACGTCGAGTTGCCACGACGCGGCACCGCGGCGCGCCACGACGCCAGTGCTGAGTATGCCAGCCCCATCTTCGAAGCCGATCGCGGCCGACGCGCCCCGAGCCGCATCCATCAGCGCGCGGCGAGCTTCGGTGGTTGGTTTGCCAGCGTTTTCCTCATCGCCGTTCATGACGATCGTGACATTGAGTTGCGCAAGCGTGCCAGCGTCTCGCAACGCTTCGAGCGCCAGGACCATGATCACGTCGCCGCCCTTCATGTCGATGATGCCCGGGCCGCGCGCGGTGGAGTCGGCCAACCGCACCATCTTCTGGAACGGACTGGTCGGTTCGAACACCGTGTCGAGATGGCCCACCAACAGCAGCTTGGGACCGGGGCCAGGATGTTCGGCCACGAGGTGACCGGCGCGTCCAAACGACGTGCCATCAACCCAGCGCGTGCGGAATCCCAGTGAGTCCAGGCGGACGCGTAACATGGCGCCGACCTGTCGGACACCGGCAAAGTTCATGGTGCCGCTGTTCGTATTCACCAATCGCTCCAACAGTGCAATCGCGTCGGCCGTTCGGCGGTCGACAGCGCGCGCGATGGCGCGCTCGACGGGTTTGAGCGAATCGGCAGATGGCGCCGTGAAAGGCACGCGCAGTGGCGCGTGCAACAGCGTAGCGAAAATCAGTGTGGTGAGAAGCATCTGGAGAATGTAGGGCCCGGCCTCGTGGATGCGCGAGCCATGCCGACCCCGGGCGTTCAGATCATCCCATTGAGGGATGGCGGCCGCAATCCGGACCCCCTACGCTCATGCATGAATGCACGCTTCGGATTGATTGGCATTGTCGGCTTGGCCGTCTGCGGATGTGGCGGCGCCGCGCTACTCCCGGTGTCGGCCGGCGAAGGGCCGCAGCCCACGCTCCTTGCGCCCCGACACTCGCTGATCCCAACGATCAACGTCGCGACGGCGGTCGGCTGGACCGGCGAGGCGACTCCGCTGGCATCGGCTGGCACCACGGTCAACGCGTTTGCCAGGTCGCTGCAGCATCCACGTTCGCTGCTGGTGCTTCCCAACGGGGACGTATTGGTCGCCGAGACAAACGCGCCGCCATCGCCTGACAACAACACCGGCATCAAGGGTTGGTTCTTCAAGCGGTACCAGAAGAAGGGCGGCTCGGGCGTACCCAGCGCGAATCGAATTCTCATGCTGCGCGACGTGAATGGTGATGGCGTCGCCGAGCAGCGTTTTGTGTTGTTAAAAGATCTGCATTCGCCGTTCGGCATGGTCCTGATCGGGCGGTCACTGTACGTCGCCAACACCGACGCCATCGTGCGCTACCCTTACACCGACGGCGACACCACAATTGTGGCGGCCGCGACGACGGTGATCGCGCTGCCAGCGGGATCAATCAATCATCATTGGACCAAGACGCTGGTGACGTCGCGCGACAGCGCGACATTATTTGTCAGCGTTGGCAGCAACAGCAACGTGGCCGAGAAGGGAATTGACAAGGAAGCAGAGCGGGCGTCCATCTGGGCGGTGGATCTCGCGTCCGGATCGCATCGACTCTACGCCACGGGTCTGCGAAATGCCGTGGGGTTGGCCATTGAACCGCTGACGGGTGCGCTCTGGGCGTCCGTCAACGAGCGCGATGAACTGGGCGGCGATCTGGTACCCGATTACATGACGGCAGTGCGCGAGGGCGGATTCTACGGATGGCCCTACAGCTACTACGGACAACACGTGGACGATCGCGTGAAGCCGCAGCGTCCCGACTTGGTGGCCAGCGCCATCGTGCCTGATTATGCGCTGGGCGCACATACCGCATCGCTGGGGCTTGCCTCGTCATCGGGCACGACACTGGGTACGATGTTCGAGCACGGGATGTTCATCGGCCAGCACGGCTCGTGGAACCGCACGCCATCCAGCGGCTACAAGGTGATTTTCGTGGCATTCGTGAACGGCAGGCCGTCCGGCTCGCCTATCGACGTACTGACCGGCTTCCTCAATGCGAAGGGCGACGCGCAGGGGCGACCGGTTGGCGTGGCGATCGATCGACGGGGCGCGCTGTTGGTTGCCGATGACGTGGGGAATACGGTCTGGCGGGTGAGCGCCGGGGTCAGGCGATAGCGCGGCGGGGTCGCGCGCGATCTGACAATGCGGTGACAATAACGACGGTACGAGTTTGGGTCCGTGCGCGAACGGCGACAACTGGGGTCTTCAAGATCCGCGATTCCCTACACATCCGACCTGATTTTATCGTTGGGTCCTCTCGGAAGCCAAGCTAGGCCGACAGGCGACCGATCTGACGATCCTGCAGGCGTGAGAAGGCAGCCACGGCCACCATGGCCCCGATACACGCCATTCCCATGTCCGACTGGGTGTCCCACGGATCGCCCTGCGTACCCAGAAACGCGTCGGCCCCCTCTCCCAGCGCCACTGCCGCGCCCCATTCGATCAATTCGTAAGTCAGGCTGATAGAGAGCGCCACTGCGATGGCGAGCGCCGCCGTCCAGGCACCCGCGCGAACAATGCGCAGCCGAATGAACAGTTCGCGCGCCACGAGGGCCGGCACGAATCCTTGGGCAAAGTGCCCCAGCTTGTCGTACGGATTGCGCGACAGGTGCAGCAGATCCTGTACCCAGAATCCCAGCGGCGCGCGCGCATAGGTATACGCGCCGCCCACCATCAGGATGATCGCGTGAAGGGCGATGACAACGTACAGCAGCGAGGACAACGGAAAACGCCGCGCAGTCCAGTACAGGATGGGAGCGGCCATGAATATGGGTGCCACCTCCATCATCCAGGTGCCGCGCTCGTACGGCCGGAGGCCCGACACCACAAGAAGTGCGACCACCAGTATTGCCAGCCAAGACACCCATCTGCGCGTTGTCATGCCGACAGTCTACCGCGCGTACTCCTGCGCCGCACCGGTAACGCACTCGGCCGACTCGTAGCGCCATCGCGAACGCTGTTGGTGATCGAGTGTCGTGAGTATCTTCTGGAATATGAGCTCTCCCCGCATCCCGTCCTCTCCCAAGGTCACGCTTGACGACCTGTACGGCGAGGAGACCGCCAATTGGATGCGGCTCACCCCGCAGCAACGGTGGGCGGAGACCGTGCGACTGTCGGCGTGGTTCCACGCACTCGGAGGCACCAGTGATCCCGATCCAGATCCTTCGAGTCCTTTCTATGATCCAGCAGTTAGACGCACCCGCCCTGTTGATGGGGGGACAGGCCTGCGTGTTGTACGGCGCGGCCGAGTATAGCCGCGACCTCGACCTCGCAGTCCTCGCCACGGATGACGCGCTGCCGCGACTGTCCGATGCGATGCAGGCATTGCACGCCACGGTTATCGCGGTTCCGCCGTTCGAGCAGCAGTATCTCGCGCGCGGCCACGCCGTGCATTTCAGTGTGCCCGAACACGCGCGAACGATTGCCGGTACGCCGCTCCGCGTGGACATCATGAGCCGCATGCGGGGCGTGGCGTCGTTCGGGGAACTCTGGGAGCGCCGGACAACGGTGACCCTTCCCGATGATACGCGATCAACCACGGTGTTGGTGGAGTTGATGGCGCTCGAGGATTTGGTACGTGCAAAGAAAACGCAACGGGACAAGGACTGGCCGATGCTGCGTCGCTTGGTCGACGCGTCGTACGACAGCGCGCGCGATTCGGATGCATCGCCCGATCAGGTGGAGTTCTGGCTGTTGGAACTGCGGTCACCGGAATTTCTGCGCGAGATCGTTCGTCGATTTCCCATCCAGGCCGCGGAGTCCAGCCGTCAGGCCGTCGTGGCGTCCGTGACAGACGGCGACATCGCGAGTGCGTTGGCCACTGAACAGGCGCAGGAAATGGCAATTGATCGCGCGTATTGGGAGCCGCTGCGGCGCGAACTGGAAGCCCTGCGTCACGCAGCGCGACGGGTGTAGCATGCGCCTTCTCTCCGTGCCCCAGCCATGGGCCACCCTGCTTTCGCGTGGCGCCGCGCGGTTTGTTGTTCGCGAGGACGCCACTCAGTATCGCGGCACCGTGGCCATTCATGCATCTGATGTTGTCGACGCGGAGTGCGTCGAGCGACTGCCTATGGATTCCGAATTCGCCAAGCGCATGGCCGCGCAGGGATTGTACGTGGCCAGCGACGTCGATGCGTTGCCGCGCGATGCGATCGTGGGCGTGGCCGTGATCGTCGACCTGTGGAGTCTGGACTCTCTCGAGGAAGTGGCCACTGAGGATGATGCCATCCTCATCGGAGACGTGACCGACTCCGCCGTGTTCTGGGAACTGGCGGAGGCCGTCGAAATCGCTGCCATCGTCGAATCGAATGCGTTGTTCGAGACATTGGCCGAGCCACTCACCGCCGCCGTGCAGGACGCCGCGCGGAACGCTGGCGCGCGATTCGATGAAGACGGACTGGTGTTCTGGCCGGTGGCGCCAACCGCGTCACTGGCGGCGCTGATCGGTGACGACGCGATTGGTGACCGGGAGATCACGCGACGCGTGTGGGCGTATGTCGTGGAGCAGGATCTGCAGGATCCCGAAGACCCCGCGTATGTCTACCTCGACGACGCGCTGCGGTCGGCGCTTGACAATGACGCCGACGGAATGCCGACGGGCGAATTCACCGAGTGCATCGTGACACAAATGCGACGAATCGCATGACGGCCCTGCAGGACAAGTACCCCGACGACTACGCGTATTGCTACGGCTGCGGACGACTCAATGCGGACGGGCTCCACGTGAAATCCGAGTGGGTCAATGGCGAGGCCACCGCCCGCTTTCGCCCGGCGCGACAGCACATGGCCATGCCCGGCTTCGTGTACGGCGGCCTGATCGCTTCACTTGTTGACTGCCACGCCATGGCAACGGCCGCTGCGGCCTCAATGGTTGCCGCAGGTGAGATTCCGGGCCGCGACCCAACGCGCCGCTTTGTCACCGGCTCGCTGCAGGTGGACTTCTTGAAGCCCACTCCGATGGGGGTCGAACTGGTGCTCCGTGCGCGCGCCGAAGAAACGGGCGAGCGGAAAGTGCGCGTGGCAGTGGAGGTGTTTGCCGGCGAGGTGATATGCGTGCGCGGGCAGGTGCTGGCGGTGCGACTCCCAGACTCGATGGCGGCGTTTCGCGCCTAAAGCCGTTGGTCTGGGCGGCAAGCGAGGGATCCGGCTGGAGGGCGTCGGCAAGGGGCGTCTTCTCAAGCAGGGAGATTCAGCGTTCACACATTCCCTCGGCTTGAACTTCAACGGAAAAACTCCCTGTACCGCAAGTTTGCGCGCCGCCCGGACTTCGCGATCGCTGGCCAGCCCTCGCCGACGAGCGTAGTTTCGGGTGATTGATGCTCTTACTGCGACGGGGCTCGTGCTCATTGGCTTGCTTTTGCTTGCGGGCGGCGGCGAGGCGCTGGTGAGGGCGGCGACGACGCTTGCGGAACTCGCTGGCGTGACGCCTGCTGTTATCGGCCTTACGGTCGTCGCCCTCGGGACGTCGCTCCCCGAACTCGTGGTGAGCCTGATGGCCGCTGCGCGAGGCGAGCCGGATCTGGCTGTCGCCAACGTGGTTGGTTCCAACATTTTCAATGTGGCGGCGACGCTTGGTCTGACAGCGCTGATGATTCCGCTACCGGTTCACGGTACGGCCGTGCGCCTGGAGTGGCCGGTCATGTTTGGTTCCAGTCTGCTTTGTCTGCTGGTCGCGCGCAGCGGGGAGATTGATCGATTGGAAGGCGGCTTTTTCGTGATCAGCCTCGGCCTGTTCATCGCGTACACGGTGCGTGTGGCGGGTCGCGATGTCGGCGTCGCCGAGGCGCGTCAATTTGCGGAACAGGCGGAGGCTCGCGACATTGACGTGAAGACAGGACGTAAATCGACGTCACACCTTCTCATCACATTCGGTGTGCTTGCACTAGGCGTGCTCGGCCTGGTCGCTGGCGGTAAATTTCTTGTCGATGGAGCGATCGCGCTGGCTCGTCTTGCCGGGAAGCGGTGGATGATCGGAACGACGTTGTTGTTGCTGCCACTTCTTCGCTCGGGGAGTCGGCTGCCAGAATAGAAGGTGGTTTGTTACTTGGAGTATACGCGACATACATCGTACTGCTTCTGCGGGGCTGAGACCAATGGCTCGCTGGCGACGTCGCGCGCATCACACTCCCTGGCAATGCCACCATTGGATTCCAACACCGTTACTTACGACTTCCCGCTGGATCGTGACGATGAATTTCTCGTGTACCCACCGCTGACTTTGCGGCTGAACCGACGCAAAGTGGTGTTCGGAAACACCACGATGCGCCGCACGTGCAACGGATCCTCGTGAACGGCCAGCGGCCCGGAATGGGTGGCGACACCATAACGGAAGCCTGCTTGGCGGACGCTTTCCTTTACGTGATGGTTGAGATGGCCGTACGGATAGGCAAACGTATGTACCACCACACCCAAGTCAGCTTCAAGCTCGATTTTCGATAGGTGGATTTCCTCGCCCGCCTGTTCGGGAGAGGTTGTGGTCAGATCGGGGTGGGTCCTGGTGTGCGCACCGAATTCCACCAATCCGCTCGCGAGCATCTCGCGGCGTTGGGACTGGTTCATCAGGCGGAGCGATTGTTCCCCTTTCGCCACATCCCACTCGTTGGTCTGTCGGCCCGACACGAGGTACACCACCGCTTTGGCGTCGTACGTTTTCAGCAGCGGCAGCAGCAGTCGGTAGTTGTCTTCATAGCCGTCGTCGAAAGTCAGGATGACGGTGCGCTGTGACTTCTCAAAAACCCGTGCTGAGTTGAGATCCGCAAAATGCAGCGTGCGATAACCGTGGTCGCGCAGGTAGCGAAGGTGTTTTTCGAACAGGTCAACCCGGATGTGCGTGGCAAACTTCCCGCATTCGGCCTCGCTCTCGACAAGGCGGTGGTAGCATAGGATCGGGATTTCACGGCGGTACACTTTCACATAGATAGAGCGATACACCTGTTCGAGCCGGTCCACGACGGGGTCCAAAGCGGACGCCTGTCGAACTCTCTCAACGAGAGCCGACGAAGGGCCGTCTGTCTGAATCAAATTCTCCAGTTCAGGCAGGCATGGGTCCAGATTCTTTTTCGTCAGCATGGCCGCACCCGCAAGGCGCGCCGCCAGCCAACTCTCCCAGTCGGCCGCTCGAGAGTAAGCGTGAACAACCTGGATGCGGTGTTTGCGTATGAGCCGCACCAGACGAATGATGTGCGTCAGCGCTCCCCAGAACGAACGCTGACCAAGCGGAAACGGTACATGCGTAGCCTCGGTGGGTGTGTGCAGGGTGTCGGAACCGATGAATACCTCGTGGCCACGGGCAATGAGTTCATCGGCAATGGTCGCCGCGTATGCCACTTCCCCTATTCCTTCAGTTTGGGAAAGCGTCATGAGTATGCGCATGGTCGTCAGGGTCTAGGCTGGACGACGAGACCAAAATGCTTCGACCCCTGCGGCCCCTGCTTTGCCGAACGACGCGCAAGGAAACGGTACACTCGCTGGCTGCACAGCAGGCGTTGGCCGAAGGCTGTCGTTCGTAGGCCTTTGAGCGCGCCCTTCAGACGGAACCAGTACCGGTCGTTGAAATACAGCTTTTCCAATACCTGCGCGCCTGCTCCTTCCACCAGACTCAGGTAGTCATTCTGTTGTGAGGGGTTCAGGTAGTCGGCCACAATGAGTACGCCGCCGGGAGTGAGCAGAGGCAACAGTGCCCGCACCGCCTCGACGGCGCGGTGGGAGCTTTCGAAAGCCCCTTGCAGCACGTCGCCCGCGAACACGACGTCAAATTGTCCAGCGGCGAAAGAGGGCGAGAGGACATCGCCGAGGCGAATGTCGAACCGCGTTAAGGAGTGATGGGCTGCGCACCGCTTTTGGGTCAGCCGCACAGCGGTTTCCGAAATGTCGAAAGCGCACACCTCCGGGGCGTACCCGGCCAGCAATTCCGTCAGGTAGCCGAGGCTACACCCTACGTCGAGCACGCGGCTGGGGTGGGGTTGCCAGCGCCAGGCGGCTTCCAAGGTGAGGCGGTACTTCGCTTGTTCGGCCGCCTGCCGGTAGTCCCAGGGGTCGGCATGCGTTTGGTACAGCTGTTCGAAATAGACAGCGTCTTTTGGAGGCGCGAGCGTCATGGGGGAGCGTGGCCTGTCAGTCGTTGATTGCCTGCGACGTGGCCGGGAAGAAGGCCTACCAGACGTATCTGATGGCCGATTCCCCCGGGAACCCTGCTACATATTCTGGTTTTGCCCATGCGGTTGAGTGAGAGTTCCCTTAGTGTACGCCATCGGTCCGGATTCATGGTGGACCTTTCGCCGAGGCGTGGATGGGATGCTTGACTGCAGAAATCCGCAATTTGGCTCGGCCGTCTATCGCTCGACGTTTGCCATGCGGTGAAGGACAGAGCGACGATTGGCCGATACAGAGTCCACTAAGACTAAGCCACCTGGTTGGCGATTAGGTGACACGCGTAGGTGAACCGCTCCGCCTGCTGTTTGCCGGCACTCTTCCTGAACCAGGTGGAGCGGCCTCGCATCTTGTCAGCCTGACCACAGCAATGGCCTCGGCCGGTCATCGCGTTGCCGTGGTGGCCACGCCGGGAAGCGGCATCTGGCGCGCGCTCGAACCCAATGCCGACGTCACGCTGTACGGGGCCGCCTTCACGCGCACTTTCGAGTCATCAGCCATGCGTGTGCTGCGACAGGCCGCGCGTGACCTGAGACCCGATCGTGTTATCGGCGTATTCGAACGCGACTATTGGGGCACCGCTGTTGTGGCGGCTCAATTGCAGGTGCCGCTGCTTCTGTTTCTGCATCACGCGGGACTCAAGCGCGCGAACCGCATTGTGTTGCCATGGTTGCGCCGCCGTTTCTTGCTGCCGTCTGAGAATCTGCGCCGATGGCTCATTTCACGCGGCGTCGCAGCCGGTCGTACCGACGTGCTCTACAATCCGATCGACACCTGCCACTTTGAACCGAACGCCGCCCTTCGTGCATCCACCCGGGCGGCGCTTGGGCTCGCGAACGATGCAGTCCTGGTTGGGTTTGTTGGACGGATCGAATCAGCCAAAGGCGTCATTCCCTTGGCGAAAGCGCTGAACCTCGCGATGGCACGCGTTCCCACGCTGCACGCGCTGTGGGTCGGATTCGGACGACGCGAGTCGGACCTTGATCAGATCATTCAAACGTCGCCGTTCGCCTGTCGCCATACCCGTCGCCCGTGGACGGACGATCCGTTACCGTACTATTCCGCGATGGACATGCTGGCTTTGCCTTCAACGGGCCGTGAGGCGTTTGGGCGCGTTCTGGTTGAAGCGCAGGCGTGTGGTATTCCGGTGCTCGGCAGCAATATCGGCGGTATTGCAGAGACGATGCAGGTGGACGTGACGGGTCGGTTGGTCGAGCCAGGGAATGTCGACGCGTGGGCTCAGGAAGTGACCCAGCTGGTCCTGGATCCCGCCGCTCGGACGCGCATGGGGCGGGCTGGTCGCGCTTTTGTGCAATCTGCATTCGATAGTGCCGTCATAGCGGCCGCGTTCGAACAGTTATTGCGATCGCCCGCCAAGCGTTGATTTCATGGTCACGGACGCGCCGCTGCTGGAACACCGGCCCTCGGGCACTCCTGCGCAAATCGCGGTGATCGTGGCAAGTAGTCGACACGCACACCCAACGAGCGCATACAATGTTCTGAATGTGGAAGCGCAGCGCGATCGGCCTAAATTGCGGATGTACGGCACCTCGCCGCCAACGTCCCGGTGGCCGTACTGAGATCGAGATCGGCGATGAGTAACCCTTCCTGCCCGTACGGCTGGTAGCACTGTACCGAACCATCTGGCCGAACAACCGCCGACGTCGTTCCCGAACCCTCGCTCGCACAATTCACCGACGCGAAGTAGCAGCTGTTCTCCGCGGCGCGGCAGAGCATGGCCTTCTCGTGAAATGTGTTGGCCGGATCAATGAACGTTGTGGGGCGATAGCTGCCTGGCTCCGCGATATGAGCGTGCGGATGGAACACCACCTGCGCACCATGGCGCACTGCCCAACGCACCGTTTCCGGATAGCGCCACCCTTCGTGGCAAATAACCACGCCGAAGGTGAGAGGGCCCACGCGAAACACATGGCGCTCACTTCCCCGCGCCGCGTACGTCACTTCTTCCGATGGGTCGATTTGCACTTTGTCCTGCCATCCGATCACTGCGCCGTCCGCGCCAATCACCAGCGCGCTGATCTGCAAACCACGCTCGGTCACGCGCTCGGTGCCCAGCACCACCGCCGTATTGGCGCGCCGAGCGGCGTTGGCGACCGCGGCCCACGCCTGCTCGAGGAACGCGATGTCCGGTGGCGGCAATAGCGAACCGGGCCAACGATAGCCCGGAATAAAACACTCCGAAAAACACACCACGAGCGCACCCGCGCGGCCGGCCTCCGCCACCGCGTTGGTCGCCAGCGCGACCGACTCGGCAGGCGACGCCGGAACGCGTATGTTGGCGAGGGCGATGCGCGTCATCTGTTCCACTCCGTCAGGTCAGTCTCTCGCGTCAGTGCGTCGGCCATCTCTCAAATTTGACCCGCTGCGAGCCATCGTGGTATCCTCTCCCCTTGTCGTCGCCGTTTGACGTATCACCCGTTTCGATCAGAGGTATCTGTGCTCCACGCTCCGTCTACCGTGTCAGTCGTTGTCGCGCTGCTCATCGCGGCGCCCGGTTTGTCCTTCGCCCAGTCTCCGTCCAAGACAACGGCTGGAACGCCCAAAGCCAGTACAACCGACACGACGTCTGTCGCCAAGCCTGACACCACACCAATAGGCGGCCCGTTCGATCGGCTCCATTTCCGCTCCATTGGGCCGGCCACCATGAGCGGGCGCATTGACGACTTCGCCGTGCTCGAGCGCGATCCACGCATTTTCTACGTGGCCGCTGCAACGGGCGGCGTGTGGAAGACCACCAACAACGGCATCTCGTTCACATCAGTGTTCGATTCCGCAGCGGTCTCGTCGGTTGGCGACGTCACGATTCCGGCAGACGACCCGAATCTCGTGTGGGTCGGCACGGGCGAGAACAACAACCGCCAGAGCTC
>JANMRE010000017.1:0-3626 GCA_031370885.1 Gemmatimonadaceae bacterium | reverse complement strand
GGGCGGACCTCTCCCATCACCGTATCACCGGTGCGGAGATCGAACCGCTTCACCTGAGAGGGCGAGACGTAAATGTCGTCCGGGCCGTGCAGATAATTGAAGTCCTGCGACCGCAAAAAGCCGTAGCCTTCCGGGAGTACTTCCAGGACACCTTCGCCATACAGGGTTTCTTCGGCATCGAGCAAGGCCTGCTCGATACGAAAGATCAGATCCTGCTTCCGCAGCCCCGAGGTACTGGTGACCTGCATCGACGCGGCCAGGGCCAGCAGTTCCGGAACGGATTTCCGCTTAAGCTCGGCGACGTGCACGACGCGGGGTGAGGGGTGGAGCGGGAGGTTTAGCGCGCATGGCAGGACTCGAACCTGCGACCTTCTGCTCCGGAGGCAGACGCTCTATCCAACTGAGCTACACGCGCATGGGCAGACCGATATCTGGTCCGCGAGGGACATTCATCCTGCGACACGAACTTCGGTAATCGCAGTGGGATTGTCCAACCCGCGCAAGCTAATCCGCTGTGGAGGGGACGGGCAAGGAACGCGGGTGGAGATTGGGGTAATTCGCGTTCGCGAGAATGGCGCGAAAGGCGTCCAAGGTGGCGTCGAGGACGCTGCCGGGACGCAGGCGATTGAGTCCCAGACCGGTGTAACGCCGGAGTGTGTTGCCAAGAACGCCGCCGTCGCTGTAGTCAAGCTGACCTGCCACGGAGTCAAGGGTGTGGCCGGGTTGATCAAGCAGGGCGCTGGCCACCAGCAGGCGACACCAGTTGAGAAACGTGCGTGTTGAGGGAAATCCGCGGGCGATGAGCCGGTCGTGCAGTGTGCGGCGCGAAACGCCGAATACGGCGGCGACTCCGGCGCGATCGAGGTGCTCGTCCGCATGTTCCAGTGCATACTCAAACACCGGGAAGATGGGTTTCGGAATTACATCGCGCAGGGCCATTGCGATCTGTACGCTGACTGCCCGTTGTGTGGCGGTGGCAATGATGCGGGCGAACGCTCTACGGAGTTCGTCGAACTCGTGGCGCACGATATCCTGGGCACCCGAGCGGGCCACATCTATTAACTGATTCGTTTGGATGGTGTTGAAGTCACACCAGGCGATGAGCGGATGCTGTGGAAAGGCCTCGTGGACTCGGCGCAGCACTCGCAAGGCCAGGGCGTGGGTGGCCCCGCCCGCCTCAACGACGGTGAGCGCCAAGCCACCGTGGGTGAGCGCTTCCAACAGCGCGACTTCGTCCGGAAAGGGCACAACCGTACTGCGCGGCGGCGCAATAGCGCGCAGCCGGATGAGCGTTGAGGAAGACGCTGGCACCCACGCGATCCCCAATTCAGGGTTCACGGGGGCGCCCACAGTTGAGCTCGCCAAAACTCGTTGCCCACTGTGACCGGTAGTTGCCCACTGTGACTGGTTGGAAGTGAAGTTCACGTGGCATCAATGGTCACCCCTTCACTTCGGAGTGACACATGATGATCGATTCCCGTCGCCTGCTGGTTATTGCCATGCTGGCCATCGCCCCTGCCATCGCTGCCTGCGGTTCCGTGACCGGCAACGACAATCCGCCACCGCCGCCGCCGCCGGCCGATTCGACGCGTTTTGATACGAAGCCTTGGGGCTGAGTTCTTCTGTCACCTGTCAGACGGAAAGGGCTTCCAGGCGACGAATCCCAACATCCACCATGGGGTCGCGACGGCTACCCACCAGCGGAATAGGTGATGAGTCGTTCGCTACGCTCCGCTGTGAAAGGGGGACGTGCTCCCAACTCGCTGCGAGTGTATCGGCCCGAAATCGATATTCGTTATATCCGTAGCGATCAGCAATCGCTACGGCCTCGTCAAGACGCGCCCGTGCGATCACGGGTGCGCCGACCAAAGCAAACGCCTCCGCCGAACACAGCAGGGCGTGTGTCGCATCGAACGGAAGATTGGCGCGCGCGATGTCCGTGAGCGTCTCTCGATCAAAATGCGCGACTCTGTCGGCGTCGCCGAGTCGTGCGGCGGCTCGGATGGCACCCGACAACGTAACAAGGCGAATTCGAGGTACTTGTGACAACCCGAGCGCGTGCTCGAAGCCCCGCAAGGCCGCATCAAAGAAGCCCGCGCGCAGTGCGACAACGGAAAGATCAGCGAGCACGGAGGTACGACTGTCGAAGTCGTGCTCGGTGGCGTCGTGCAGTTGCCAACCGTACAGCAAGGCATCGGCCAGGCGACCACCAACAATGGCGAGCGTCATGAGACCTTGGTACGCGAAAATGGCGGTCGGGCCCATTGGCACCGCCAATTCCAACGCTCGGAGGTATCCCACCTCAGCCGCTGGAAGATTGCCGCGCATATCATGAAGTAGCGCCAATCCGATGTGCCCTCGCGCTGCGAGCGGCCCATCGCGTTCGCGCGTGCATGTTGTGAGCATGCTCGAATAGCAGTCTTCGGCCGTGGACAGATCATTCAGCTGTCGGGCAATGCGACCAAGGTGCACAGTGGCCAGGGCGGCGCTCACGTAGTCGGCGCGGGCCGTGAGCCGACAGACAGCGGCAACGGTGGTGTAGGCCAGCTCGAAGCAGCCCGCCTTCTCCATGGCCTCTGCTGCCACGCGAAACCGCTCGGCCACTTGTCCTTCTACGCTGGTCGGGGCGGGCTTGGCGTCGTGACGCATGGTCGGTCGCTCACCCGCGAATGGATCGAGGCGGGCACTCGCCTCCTGCAGCGCCTGGTCTCGGGTTGGACCATTCAGGACACTGAGTTGATCGGCCGACTGGGCGACCGAGAGCCAGGTAACCAAGACGTCGCCGACGTCCGCCGAGCGGTCGGCGGCGTTTTGCGCGTCTTCGGCGAATGCCTGCAGCGGAGACAGTGGTTTACGCATGGACGTAGGAGTGAGGGGGCAATACTGCCACTCCAATGAAGGTCATCATTGGCGGGCCGTGTGGAAAGAGGAGTGAGCTCATGTGTAAACGGGCTCGGTGAGCAGATCGGCGAGCACTTTGATGAGCATCGTGGCCCACCGAGTCTTGTGGTTGAAGCGCCGCAGGGCGTACAGCCGCGCCGTACCGTCGGCAGCTTCTTGCAATTCGTGCTGCAACGTGTGCAGGTCCATCTCCGCAATGCGCAGCTCTTGGGCGATCTGGTTGATCTGCGGGTCGGGCCCGATGGCGTCGATGACGACGAGGGCTCGGGCGACGGCGTTGAGGACAGGAGACGCAATCATTTGGGCAGTGTGCACCCGATTTGGCAAAAACAACCGGTCACCATGGGCAGTTACCGGTCACCATGGGCAACGGATTTCGAATTTTTTGGAATTTGGTCTTGCGCAAGGCCCGGTGGAAGGTCTTTTTCGGCGCGTCCAGCGAGCGCGGAAGACCGTGGAGGAGGTGATAACTGACTCATTATTTCCTGACACGTGGCTGCAACCTGTAGTTCCAGTCACCGTGAAACGCGTGCGGCGTCAGCTGTAATTGGGCCATTTGGTCGTCGGTGATCTTGACGGCGTTGGGATACTGGCCGTCGTCGATCTCGGAGCGAACGCGGAGCCCCGCGTCGGTCGTGGTCTCGCCGATGAGCGAGACGATGGTCGCGAGATCCACGAGGGGCTTGCCCCGCCAGTTCATCGCGATGTGCGAGAACAGGCGGTGT
>JANMRE010000228.1:0-1832 GCA_031370885.1 Gemmatimonadaceae bacterium | reverse complement strand
GCGACTGTCCACCACCAGCACTTCCAGCAGTGGTGCGCGTTGCGCCATCAGTCCTTCAAGGCACGGCGACAGGCGCTTCGCTTCGTTCAGTGTCGCGACCAGCACCGTCACCGTGGTCTTGTGTGTCGGCATGCGTTGCGGATTTACTGGTGGCCGACGGGTGCGTCCCGGCATCAGGCGCGCCAGCAGGATCCCCAGCATGCCCAGTTGCACCGTGAAAAGCACGCCGCCGGCAACTGATACGCCGTCGAGCGCCAGCAGCCGAATCATCAGACCGCAATCCTCACGTATCGAGCCATGTCGTGTGTGAGCGTTTGAAACAATCGCGTGCCGGAAGTTGATCACCAGCCACAGGAAGCGCCACGGAGACCGCACCCCCGAACGCCCATGGCCCTGTTTTGGGCTCTCACCGACGTGTAAGCTATGCGGCCAGCGACACGTACCACTTCCAGTCGCGAAGCCAAGCCCTTCACCCCCGTGTCGCATGAGCACACCGTGGATCATCACCGGATTGCTGTGCGCAATCACCCTGTCGTGCCTGCCCGGTCGCGCCGTGGCACAACCGATGGCCGTGGCGCCGCCCGCCACGTCCCTTCGCGTTCCGGGTCTCCGCGCCCCCGTGACGTTGCTACGCGACTCGGCGGGCATTGTCCATATCCGGGCGGCGAACGAACACGATCTCTTTTTCGCGCAAGGCTACAGTGCCGCGCGCGATCGCCTGTTCCAACTCGAGCTGTGGCGCCGTCAGGCCACGGGAACGATGGCCGAGGCGCTGGGCCCGCGGTGGGTGGCGCGTGATCGCGCGTCGCGACTGCTGAAGTACCGTGGCTCGATGGCCGCCGAACTGGCGCACTATCATCCGCGCGGCGCGTCAATTATCACGGCCTTTTCCGACGGGGTGAATGCCTGGATCGCGCAAGTGCGCCGCGATCCAACCCTGATGCCGCCCGAGTTGATATGGCTTGGCATAACGCCGGGACGTTGGACGCCGGCCATCGTGGTGTCGCGCCACAATGCACTCGCCGCCAATGCGAGGGACGAGTTGGTGACGGCGCGCGCAGTGCGCGCCATCGGTGACGCGGCCGTGCTTCGACGTCGGGCGTTTGAGCCCGCGCCAACGAAACTGTCACTCGATTCAGCCGTGGCGCACCTGCTTGACGGGGTCAGCGACACAGCGGTTTTGGCGGCGTATGACGGCGCCAGGAACGTGCCCGTCTTTCGCGCCGACGAGATCCTCGCGTCGGTGCGGCGGCGGCCGAATCCGTCCGGCGCAGGGGATGATACCGGACGCGTGAATGGTGCGGAACCTGAACGGTGGGAGAGCAACAACTGGGTGGTGGACGGATCGCGAACCGCGAGCGGCAAGCCCATCGTCGCCAACGATCCGCACCGCACGATTGCCACGCCGTCGCTGCGCTACATGGTCCATCTGTCAGCCCCTGGCTGGGATGTGATCGGTGGTGGCGAGCCCGCCATTCCCGGTGTGGCCATCGGGCACAATCAGGTAGGCGCGTGGGGACTGACCATCTTCGGCATCGACGCCGAAGACTTGTATGTGTACGACACCGAGACCTCGGATGCGCGGGCGTATCGCTATGCGGGACGCACCGAACGCATGCGCGAGATCATCGACACCATCCGCGTGAAGGACGGGTCACCGCGCGTGGTTACGCTGCGCTTCACACGCCATGGCCCGGTGCTGTACGAGGATGCGGCGACGCACCGGGCGGTGGCCTTGCGTGCCGCGTGGCTGGAGGTTGGAGGCGCCCCATATCTCGCGAGCCTACGCATCGATCAAGCGAAGAACTGGAACGAATTCCGCTCGGCACTCA
>JANMRE010000222.1:0-1724 GCA_031370885.1 Gemmatimonadaceae bacterium | reverse complement strand
GTGCCTCGTTCACCGTGACGCCGTTGTCGCCCAGCAGTTCCTCAACAGCAAAGCGCACCACCACGCCGCAGGTGTCGCCCACGGCGTCTTTGGTGTCTTCGATGATCTCGCGGAAGAGGCGCACGCGATTTTCCAGCGAGCCGCCGTACTCGTCGGTGCGATGATTGCGCCGACGCTGCAGGAAGTGCATGGCGAGACTCAGGTCGTGTCCTGCATACACATAAATGAGATCAAATCCGGCAGTGCGTCCGCGAATGGCGGCCTGGCGGTGCCAGCGTCGATATTCGCGAATGTCGTGTTTGGTCATGGCCCGCGCCTGATGCGGATAGCCGTATTTGAGTGGCTGATGCGATGGCGCCAGTGCCACTTCGCGCGAGTACAGATTGGACGACGTGGGACCATTGTGGGTGAGTTCGACCGCTGCCAGCGCACCGTGGGCGTGCACGCGGTCACACATCAGCGCCAGCGCCGGGATATCAGCATCGTCCCAGAGGCGCGCCTCCACGTACGGCGTGACATCACCACTGGGGTGAATCTCGCATTCCTCGGTTGACACCACGGCCCAACCGCCTTCGGCCTTCACTTCGCGCATCGCGGCGTGGGCGGCCGGCATTTGGTGGCCCATGCCGTTGCAATGAGGCACTTGAAAGAAGCGGTTGCGTGCAGTGACGGGTCCGATTTGCACGGGTTCGAACAGGATGTCGTAACGGGGATCGCGCGGCATGGGGGGGCATTCGGGCAGAGAGTTGCGGTTCGAAAGCTTTGGGATTTTACCGCAGGGTACGCAGGGGGCGCAGGGGACTGCTTCAAACAATTTTACAACGTGCGACCTTGGAGCCCGAGCGGAATCGTCGGCGCTCAGTGAGCCGCCGTCCCCTGCGTACCCTGCGTACCCTGCGGTAAACTCTGTAGCGCCTCGGCCATGCTCAACTCCAGCATCGTCATCGCCTCATCCACATCCGCTCGCGTGATGAGCAGCGGCGGCATGAAGCGCACGGTACTCACGCCACACGACAACAGGATCAACCCGTTGTGGTAGGCGCGGGTAACCACGTCATTGCAAAGCGTGCGGGCTGGCGTTTTGTTGCCGCTGCCGATGATGAGCTCCATGCCAATCATCAACCCGTGTCCACGCACCGCGCCAATCTGCGGGCAGCGTGATTGCCACTCGCACAGGCGCTGCATGAAGTACTCGCCCACTACGGCGGCGTTGGCCATGTATCCGCCTTCCACCAAATCGAGGGTGGCCAATGCGGCCGCGCAACATACCGGATTGCCGCCAAACGTGTTGCCATGCGCGCCGCGCTTCCATTGCTCCATCCACTGCTTCTTCGCGACCACCAGCCCAATCGGCATGCCGCTGGCAAGGCCCTTGGCCAGGCACATGATGTCGGGTACCACGCCCGTGTGGTGCGCGGCAAACATCTTGCCCGTACGACCAATGCCCGATTGCACTTCGTCGAAGATGAGCATGATGCCATGCCGGTCGCAGAGTGAACGCAGTCCTTCAAGAAATCCGGCAGGAGGCACGATGTAGCCGCCTTCGCCCTGGATTGGCTCGATGAGGATTCCGGCTACTTCTCTGGCCGGCACATTGTGCGTAAAGAGCACGTTCTCGATGTAGTCGAGTACGGCTTTGCCCTGATCGTCGCCGGCCAAGAGGGGTCGATAGTTGTTGGGGTACGGCACATGCGTGACGCCGGGCATTGTGGGGAAGAAGCCCG
>JANMRE010000217.1:0-3562 GCA_031370885.1 Gemmatimonadaceae bacterium | reverse complement strand
GCGGTGCGGTGGACCTGCGTGTCGCCGCACCGCGATCGGGATGGCCTGACGAGGCCGTCGTGGCAATACCAGTCGGCTGGACATTCCTGCCCGGGTCAGCGCGTCAGTCCGACTCGCCACTCGCCGATCCGCTTGTGCGTGTCGAACGCTCGGGACGGCGCTATCTGCACTGGGGCGACGTGCGTGGGCGCGGAATCCTGCGCGTGCGACTGGTTCCGGAAACGCGCAGCAACGGCCAGGTCGTGCGCGTGGCGACCGCCCGTCGCCCAGGTGAAACGAGCACGAACAGCCAGGCCGTCCTGCTGACGGGACCCGGTGTCGAGATTTTCGCGCCGGCGGATGGCGCGGTGTTTTCAGGTGACCGGCTGTTTGTCGGAGTACGTGGCGAGGCCGGCGCCCCGGTGACGCTGTTCGATGGCGACTCGATTGTCGCGCGCGGAACGATCCGTGTTGACGGCGTCTACGACTTCGTGTCGGTCGCCCTCGCCCAGGGTCCGCATCGCCTGCGTGTGCTGACGAAAAACTCATGGGGCCAGCAAAGGTGGGACTCCGTATCCGCGCACGTGAGTGGGTCTCCAACCGCCATTGCACTGTCACCAGATTCGTTGCGCATGATCGCCGACGGTCACAGCGTCACGATGCTGCGGGCGCGCGTGGACGACCAGTGGGGTGTACCGGTAACGCGCGGCGCCTTGGTGACGGTGCGCGCCAAGGGCGTGACCGTAGTGAGTCCGGATGCCGACCGTTCATCGGTGGGCGTACAGGTGAAGTCGGATTCGACAGGGTGGCTCGAGGTTTCCATCGCTGCCTCGCGCGAGGTTGGCGTGGGCTCGGTCGAACTCTCGGCAGACGCAGGCGCCTCGGTGGCGCACGTTGTGCTCCTTCCCGCCGTGCGCTCGCTCATCGTGACCGGAGCAGGTCTCACGGGTGTTGGCGCCGCTCAAGACGGCTACGGCGCGATGACCGCGCAGGGCCGGCTCGGTGATCGTACGGCACTCAACCTGACATACGATTCGCGCCGTCTCGACGCCGGGAGCGAAAATTTCGGGCGTACGCAGAATCCGCTCGAAGAGTCGCAGTACCCGCTGCTTGGTGACGCCGGCGAACGTCGCTCAACCGGTGCCTCGCGCAGTCGACTGTCAGCGCGCGTGGAGCGTGGGCAGGATTGGCTGGCGTTCGGTGACCTGACGACCAGCGGATTCGCCAGTGCAACGCAACTCACAAGCTACCGCCGCGCGCTGTCCGGCATCGCCACGCGCATGTCGACCGGACCCGTGGAGTGGCATGGCTTCGCCAGTTCCACACAACAGCGACTCGGGCAAGTGCAGCGGCGCGGTACCGGAAGCTCCGGCCCGTACTTGCTCGATGGTGACATTGTGCCTGGCACCGAGCTGGTTCGACTGGAGTCTCGCGCCGTGGAGAACGCCGCGCGCGTTGTTTCGCAGCAAGCTCTGGTTCGCTTTCTGGATTATCAGATCGACTATCAAACCGGTACGCTGCTCTTCAAGCAGCCGGTCACCGCCGTCGATCCGTCCGGCAATCCGTTGTTCGTGGTGGTGACGTTCGAGACGCGCGGTACGGGCGAGCGACGCGCGTTGTGGGGCGTGCGCGCGATCGGCGACGTCAAGCAGTCGCTGGGTTTGCGCTCCGGGGCGCTCGATACGCTGCTGCTGGCCGCGACCGCGATTCGTGACGGCGCGACCGGTGGCGTGGCGATGACCGGCGGCGACGTCACCATGATTGTGCGTCGCGCGCTCGCGCTACGCGGCGAACTGTCGCGTTCGCAGTCCGCCGATTCCAGTGGTACGGCCTTTACCCTGGGCGCTGCCTTGCGATCACACGACGGCGCGAAGTCACTGTCTGGCGCCTGGACGCGAATTGGTGCCGGCTTCACCAATCCCTCCAGTCTGGCCTTGCGCGCTGGTGATGCGGAACTGCGGTTGGCCGCTGCGTACCGGAAGAACGGCACACGATTCTCGCTCGAACGCGAGGAACAGACATTCGGCGCGCAAGGCGTCCGTCGTGAACGCACGTCAGGCGGGGTCACGCAGTCGCTCACCAACGCCGTGAAGATCGATGCTCGCATCGCTGACGATAGATTCGCCGCAGCTGCCGGTGCGCGGCACGACCTGTCGCTGGCGCAAGAGGTGAAGGTCAACTGGGCTGCGTCCAAACGGCTTGCCCTGTGGGGCGAGGGGCGGCGTCATCTCACCAACATGACCGCGCAGTCGCGCCCCGACATGTTGGGTGCTGGCGTGAGCCTCGCGCTGACGCCGGACGTGTCGCTTGAAGCACGGCACCGGCACGTCTCCAACGACAGCACGTCGTACGCAATCACCAACATGGGCGTGCGGGCGCGTGTCGCGACGGGCACCGATGCGTGGTCGTCGTATCAACTTGCCGGGGCCAACGGCGCATACAACGCTGCGATCGTCGGGTTGAACAACCGGCTGTCGGTGGGCCGCGACTGGACGCTGCACAACATGTTCGAGAGACGGCACGGTGTGGGTCGATCCCTCCAGGCCGACCCGGTGCGCGCCCTGCCGTTTCTGCAACAGGAGGAGGACTATTGGACGCTGGCCACTGGCGCCGAGTTCGTTCGCAAGGACGCGCCCTATCGTCTCAGTGGTCGAGGGGAGTATCGCGACGGTGTGGAGCGTTCGTCCCGCATCGCAACGCTGGCCGGCGACCTCGCGTTGAATCGCTCGCTGGTGGTGTTGTCACGACAGGAAGTGGTGTGGAGCCAGCAGTCGGCGGTGTCCGCATCGACCGTCAGCAGCCGCACGTCATCGCTCTGGGGATTGGCGTTCCGGCCACGGTTCACGAATGCGCTCAATCTGCTTGGCAAGTTCGAGTGGGTGGACGCGACCAACCCGGCGGCTTCCGGCGTGCTGGCGCGGCGTGGTTCGGAACAACGACTCATCGGCGCGCTGGAAGGGATCTGGATACCGGCAGCGCCGTTGGAGCTAACGGCGCGCGTGGCCACTCGCCGCACGGTCGCCGCGCAACCATCGGCCGAGGCAGGAGCATTGCGCGAACAGGCGAACTTCGTGGGCTGGCGCGCCAACTACAACGTCAATAGCCGCGTCGCGTTTCGCAGCGACGGACGATTGTTGATGGAGCGCACCACTGGAACATCGCGCTGGGATATCGCGCCGCAGGTTGCGCTGTCACCAACATCAGTGCTGGAAATTGGCGTTGGTGTTCGTGTCGGTGACCTGCGAGACCCCGACTTCGCGGCATCCGGCGGTCACGGCGCGTTCATCACGTTTGGGACACACTTCACGGAAGGCACCATGACCGGCGTGGCGCGGTTCTGGCGCGAGCGGTTCAGTGAGGGATGGACAAGGTGACGCAAGTTGCTGGTCGAGTCATGCCGGGGCTTCGGTTGCATCCTGTGCCGAGGTGCTGCCTGCTTGCTTTCGGACGCAGACTCCGCGCTCGCATGTCGCGGTGGATGTTGGTCGTCGCGACGAGCCTCGCGTTGTGTGCACCGGTCAGGCAGTTGGTCGCCCAAGTGGTGATCGACGCAACCAGCACCGGGACGGGGACCGGATCGAGT
>JANMRE010000214.1:0-11639 GCA_031370885.1 Gemmatimonadaceae bacterium | reverse complement strand
TCGGTGGAAGCGTATGATCCTGCCGCGCGCACCTTTTCGGCGCTGGGACACATGGCGATGGCGCGGCGTCGGCCAACGGCCAGTCTGCTCACGAGCGGTCCGAACGCGGGACGGCTCCTCGTGTTTGGCGGTGGCGCAGAGGATAAGGTGATTGGAGCAGCTGAAATTATTCGATAGGGAACGGCGCTGTGCTGCCATGGTTTACGCCGCTTCTTGACACACCGGCCTTGCTGTACAGGTTCCATGCACACGCCGTCGCACTTTAGACGAGACATCCTCCCTCCACCCGCGACTCAACGCCCGTTATGCGACCGACTCTCCTGATCGTGTCTTTCGCCGTCCTCGCGCAGGCCTGCGGGCGAAGCTCCACATCCGCGCCGTCGACAGCCGCTGCACCTCAAACGCAGGCGTCCAGCGCGCCGACATGGGCGTACGGATTCGCTACGCCGGCCCCAGGACCCGGATCGGGCGCACCAGCGGCGCAACCGGCAGCCGGAGGTCGCGGCGGCGCACCCGGCGGTGGACGTGGCGGCGCGGCTCCACCACCAGACACGGTGCAGCGCACGGTCGCCGGGAGCACGCAGACGTACACGGCAACGCAGATTCGCGACATCTACGGCCCGGCAGACTGGTTCCCTGGCGATCATCCGCCAATGCCACCGATCGTCGCGCGCGGACGACGCGAGGCAATGATCCTCGCCTGCAGTCTCTGTCACTATCCAAACGGGAAAGGGCGTCCGGAAAACGCGAGCGTCTCCGGGCTGCCGGCGTCGTACTTCATGCAAACCATGCGCGACTTCAGAAACGATGCGCGCAAGAGCAACGATTCGCGCAAGACGAACACCAACCGCATGATCGCGATTGCCAAGTCCATGACCGACGAAGAAATCAAGGCGACGGCCGAGTACTTCGGTGCGATCAAGTGGACACCATGGATTCGCGTGGTGGAGCGCGCCCAGGTGCCGAAGACCAGAATCGCCGCCGGGCTCTTCCTGCCGCTCGAGGGTACTGACGCCGGCATCGAACCTATTGGACAGCGCATCATCGAAGTGCCGGAAAACACGGAGCAATCGGAAGTGCTGCGTAATCCGCGATCGGGGTTTGTCGCCTATGTGCCCCCGGGCAGCATCGCGAAGGGCGAGGCCATCGCGACGCGCGGACAGTGCACGCTCTGTCACGGTGCCACACTCGAAGGACTCGGCCCCGTTCCGGGCATCGCCGGACGTTCGCCAAGCTACATGACGCGCCAGTTGTTCGATATGCAGAGCGGCGCGCGCAAGGGTGAGTGGAGCGCATTGATGCGCAACGTTGTGGCGACGATGACTGTCGACGAACTCATCAGCGTTTCGGCATACGTCGCGTCGCGAGCGAGAGACTAGACGGTCGATGCGGGGTCCACTCCGCTGGGGTGTCCTGGGCGTGGCGAACATCGCGGTGCGCACGGTGATACCCGCCATTCAGCGAAGTCAGTCGGGTGTGGTGACGGCCATCGCCTCGCGCGAGTACGGAAAGGCACGACAGGCCGCCGATACGCTCGGTGTTGAACGGGCATACGGTTCGTACGAGGCACTGCTCGGCGATCCGGACATCGACGCCGTCTACAATCCGTTGCCCAACCACCTGCACGTGCCCTGGACTATTCGCGCCATGGAGGCCGGGAAACACGTCCTGTGCGAAAAACCGCTGGCGCTGTCCGCGCACGAAGCGCGATTGCTGCTGGCCGTACGTGAACACACTGGAATGCAGGTGTGTGAGGCTTTCATGGTACGCTCACACCCGCAATGGCAGATCGTGCGTGAGATAATTTCGGCTGGACGCATTGGTCCGCTCCGATTGATCACGGGGCACTTCAGCTACTATCGGGTTGATCCCGATGATGTGCGCAGCAAGGCGGAGTGGGGCGGTGGTGCGCTGATGGACATCGGTTGCTATCCCATCATGTTGTCTCGTTGGCTCTTTGGTACGGAACCGGAGTCGGTAATCGGCCAGTACGAACTTGATCCCACCCTGGGTGTGGATCGACTGGGCGGCGCACTGATGCGATTTCCCAATGGCCAGGCGACGTTCACGTATTCGGGACAGCTGGTGCCGCACCAGCGCATGCAGATGTTCGGCACCACCGGTCGCATTGAAGTGACCATCCCGTTCAATACACCGTCTGCAAAACCAGCGGTCATTCGCCTGGATTATGGGCATGAACCTGGGGCACTCGGCGAGTCCATCGAAATCGCTGCCGCCGATCAGTACACGCTGCAAGCCGATGCGTTTGCAGCGGCCGTCCGCGGTGAGGGTGAAATGCCGCTGTCACTCAACGACTCCATCGCCAACATGGCAGTGATCGATGCACTGGTACGATCGGTGTCGTCGGGACGCTGGGAGTCACCGTAGTTTCAGTGCCGCGACGTGGCGGCTACGCATTCGCGTCGGCGAGGTCACTTTGAGCACCAAGCATAGCCTCACGTCGAACTTGTCGCAGAATGGCATGCCGAATGAGCCCGCTACCGGGCGCTACCAGCCGCCAGTATCGCCGAAACTGTCGAAACGTGTGGACATCGGCGCAGCGAACGCGGGTTTCGGTTGACAACTCGGCTCCACCGCTTGCCTCGGTGACGCGGAAGTTCCACACCGCTTGCGCGAGCCCAGTTGAAAGCGCGTCACGGAATCGATCTGGCGCGATCCGTTGAATCTCCGCTGACAGCGTCCAGAAGCGACCGGTAATGCCAAAGATGATCTCGCGCGGCGGGGACGCTTCCAGTAGAACGAACCCGAAGTGCTCGATCCTCGCGAGCGAAGGGCGCAACAAATTCGAGGGACGGACAAGTCGTCGCCACGTTGGGCCCGGAGACCGGAACAGTCCCGGGAGGAGGCGGGCGCCCATCAAGCCGCGCACCAGCCATGAGTGACCAAAATCCGTAACCAGCAGCGTGGAATAGACCTGCGTTGGGGACGCAGCGATTTGCACGGCGTAGCGGGCCGAGACATCGTAGGTGGGCATCCATGAGTCGAGTAGTGTCATGTCGGAAATTGGCGATCACCCGTAATGAAGATCGGGTCGCGTGTTACGCTGTCGACACCTCGGGTCGCGTGAACGACCAGTGCGTTTGTACGATCTGCCAGATCCCCTCGTGACGTCGATAGACTTCGGTGCAGTTCCACCGGCTGATCACCGCGTCACTGCCCTCGGCGACATAGTTGAAGGTCAGTACCGCCATGTCGTCGACCGCCTGTACGATCGGATCGATCAGCTCAAAGCGCGCGATGCTCACACTGCCGCGGATCATCTCGTAGAGCGCGCGCAGTTCCTCGATGCCGTTCAGGCGACGCTCCTGAAATGGATCGAAGTACACCACGTCTCGTGCGCAGATCTCCAGAAAGCCGGACGGATCGCCCATTGCCCAGCGCGACAGTGCGGCCCGTTCCAATTCGATGATTGCCTGCGCAACGCTGCTCGGAGTCTCTGTGAAGCTGGATAGAGGTCGGGTTCCGGTCATCGCTTTCCTTCCGCGCTGATTGCAGCGATCACTGACTTGGGAATTCGTGCGATGGTAATGTGCTTGGGGCCATCGCCGATCGGCAGGCGCAGAATCTCTTTTCGTTCGCGGATCGAGATGATTGACAGGTCGTCACTGCGAGTATTCGTGATGAGACAGATATTGCCGTTGTCGGCGGTCTCGGCCCACCCCGGTGCGTCGCCCACCGGGATCGTGGCAATGAGCTTCAGATCCGGAGCACTCACCAACGCGGCGTAGTCTGACGCGCGTCCCGCCACGCACAGCGTCTTGCCGTCATCGGTGAGGGCGAGACCGTGGTGCGGAGCGTCAAAGTCGTAGTCGGCGACGGTGATGCCCGCCTTCACCGGCAGCTCGACGCGCCGTGTAAACTTGCGCGTGACGAGGTCGTAGAAGACTATGGCATGCTGGTTGGCCAACTGCGCGTACAGCCCCTTCTCGTCAGGCGCGAAGTGCCATGGACGAATGGCGTAGTCGGTTGCGATCCGGTCGCGCGTTTCCAGTGTGTTCACGTCGACGATAGTCACCTGAAAGTGAGCGCCCGGTGTCTCGGCGAGCGGTCCGGCATTGGGAGCGCGTGGGAGGCTCACGATGGCGCCGATGCTGGTGTTGTACAGCAGCGTGCCGTCGCGGGAAACCTTGTTGTCATGCGGGTAGACGCCGGTGACGACGTGTCCCGTGATCTCGCCGGTGGCGGCCGCGATGCGATACACGCGGTTGTCGAGCATCGCTGAGACGAAGAGACTGCGTCCATCTCTCGTGAGCGTCATGTGGTCGGCGCGCCCGGTGTTCAGGGAGGTGTTCCACAGCAGTTTGCCCGTGATCATGTCGAACGCCGCGACATCGCCTATGTAGGCGCGGGAAACGTACAGCGTCTTCCCGTCAGGAGAGACGTCGGTATCCTGGGCGTAATTCGGCGCTCCCGGACCTGAGGCCTTCACGCGGCCCGGATTGACGTCGATCCGGCCGACAATCGAGCGCGTGGCGACGTTCAGCAAGGCAATCGTGGCGTCCTGCGAATTGGCCACGAGCGCGATTTCCACCGAACCCGATTGCGCGGGTGCCGGAGAATGCAGCATGAAGAGCGCGACGATTACCGCGGCGGTGGCGATGAGATCCCGTGTCATGCGTGCTCCGTTGAAAAACCTACCCGGTCTCTCGTTCAGTCGTGTGGCTGGACGAGGTTGATCAGATTACCGCAGGAGTCTTCGAAATGCACTGCTGTGACGGAGCCCATAAGCTTCGGCACGCCGCGAAAGCGGACGCCTTTCGCGGTGAGTCGCGCGAGGTCGGCCTCGATATCGGTCGTGATCAGTGCCGTTGCGGGAATCCCGGCGGCGAAGAGCGCCTGCTGATATGCCTTTGCGGGTGGAAATGCCATCAATTCCAATACGAGTTCAACCCCGGCGATGCCGTCCGGCGACGTCACCGTCAGCCACCGATACTCCCCCATCGGAATATCCGCCATCTTCTGGAAGCCGAGTACGGTGGTGTAGAAATCCAGCGCACGTTGCTGGTCGTCGACCATGATGCTCACGAACTTCAGTTGCATGATGTCCTCGTGTGGGTCGAGCCAGGGGAGCCAGGGCAGACCGGGTTTCACCGTACTGGGGGCGTGAACCGGCGGAGGAGTGTCCGTGTTGAAGATGTCTACGACAATGCGCCACTGCCAGTCGGCCTGCGGCGTCCATGCCGAGACCCGCTTGCCGCGCTCAAGCAGCTGTTGCCGTCAGGACCCCGCAATCCTCTGCCACCGGCGTCAGCACCGCATCGTCGGCGTGGTTGGTCGAATCGGCCGTCGACGTTCAGCGTCGGCGGTTGTTGGTTGCGACGATGGCGTTGACGTCATGCAAGCTTCTTCGTTACCGCGAGAGCGCTGTCGACGTCGTCGGCCGTGTTAAAGAGTGCGATCGAGACTCGGACATGTCCCTCTCGCACCGTTACGTCGATCTTCGCGTCATCGAATGCCGCGCGGATGCGCGGAACACCAACTCTGTCGAGGTATGCCAATGCGGCGCCGAGTTGGTGGACCTCTGCAAAGGGCAGCGTGGCGTAAACGGACCGACGCGCTGTGTTACGCAGCCGGAAGTGACACTCTGGCGTTTGGGTCTCGATCTGAAAGACTCCGAAGCGGTCGGGCGGTACGCGATCGAGCAGACTCCGCTTGATGTAGAACGGGGCAATGCCGAAGCCACCGAGCAGCCATTTGTAGGTTCCGCTGCAAAGAAAGTCCACATCGTCAGCGCGCACATCCACCGGAATCATCCCCATCGCCTGGATCGCGTCGACATGGAGCAGCGCACCGTGACCGAGCTGGCGGTAAATGACAAGCGCTCCGTCGTAGTGCAGGTTGTCCACGACAACATTATCGCCCGGGTTCAACGGCAGGCTGTTAGCCACGGAATTCTCGCCTTCCGACGTGGCGAACACGAACCCTATTTCGTCCGAGGTGGCGTTGATGAGTTTGGCGAACTGTGCACGCACTTCATTTGCTTTCCCCAGCATCTCGCCCACTGTAATGGGTCGGGTCGACGTTGCGAGCAGAAACGCGGCACCCGCCGCGGGCACACTGCGCGGGCACGGCGTGATGTACGCGGAGTTGAGGTAGGTGCGACCGTTCTCGAGAATGGGGAAGTCCGGCCTCACGCCGAGCGGATCATTCGCATCGGAAATCAAGCGCGAGGTCATCGACAGGGCGCTGGACGGAGCCAGAGCGGCGAGAGCGGCGAGCGAGGCGGCCGCTGAAACGAGCTCCCGACGGTGAATCGGCATGCGATGTGTCCTCCCAACCGGTGTACAGTGAACCTCGCACAAACGTTCTGCGGACTCGACACAGCATCAAGGCGCGTCTCACCCGTCGACCAGTGACGCGACCGTCGACGCGTTGCGCGCGGTATCACCAGGCATGCCGGGCCGCGCATACTCAGCACGCGAATAGTCTCAATACCTCCTGGGCGGTCAGCATGAACGTGGGTTTCTGCTGCGGGTGGTCACATCGTGGAAACTCGCACCATACGTCGTCGCCTCACCCAGAACAGAACACACATCCCCGCAATGAACAAGAGTCCCGTTGTCAAAGGCATGATCGCCGATCGAAGGACTGTGCCCACGCTCAAGAAATCCGGTACGCCAGTTTGCCAGAGAGTCCACTCGTAGCCAATCGACGAGGCCAATGAGGGGTTTCCAGTAACCAGCACGATGATGGCATCGCCGTTGTCCGGATTAATCCGCAGGGTCGTGTTGATGGCCGGTGCGTTCGAGCCATCGTGGCCATAGACATAGTCGCCCCGTGCCGTGGGTGCGTAGAGCATCACGCCGAGGCCCCACATATCGAGGCCAAAGCTACGCCCATGCGGCTGGCGCATGCCATCGACGAGTGCACGACTCAGCAGCGGCGCTCCTCCGCGCTCGGCATGCAACTGCGCTTGAGCAAACGAAATCAGATCGCTCGCCGACGCGGAAAGTCCGGTGGCCGCCGCCGCCGCATACTGAGAGGACGTCGCGAGTGCACCGTTGGCATCGTACGACCTGGACGCGTTGTCCAGATCGCCGATGTACTCGTAGGTCGATCGGCGCATGTCGATCGGGCGAAGGACCGCTTCCTGCATCCATTCGGCGAAAGGCGTGCCGGTGACATCCTCGATGATCGCTTGCAGTACCAAATAGCCGCCACCTGAATACTGAAAGGCGCTCCCCGGCTCACGCCCTACGGCGATCAACGTACCAGTGCCGGTCGATGCGCGCGGTTGGCGCAACGACGCGCTCACCGACGGCAGGGGCTCATCAGGCGTATAGTCGCCAAACCCCAGTCCATCAGTAAGGCCTGCGGTGTGCGACAAAAGCCGGCGCACCGTGACGCGACTATTGTCGAATTGCCCCACCGGCAACTGCCACTGCTTGAGATAGTTCGATATCGGTGCATCAAGATCAATCGTGCCTGCTTGAACTAGTCGCATCACGGCGTAGGCGGTCATCCACTTACTCATCGACGCCAATGGAAAGCGCGTTTCCCGATCCACCCGATCAGCCGACGGCGCGAAGTGTTCGTCATACACCACGCCATTGCGCATGAGGACAAGCGCGATATTTCCTCGGCTCTGCGTGTTGCCCATGGCAATCGCCGCGTTCATGAAGGCCCGCGCGTCTCCCCTGGGAGCGATCGGCGTGAGCCACCAGCCGTCAATCGCTCCGTACGCGGTGATCGAGGTCCATACGATGACCGCCATCACGACGACCAGAAGTCGTTTCATCTGCAGGCTCCTTCGGGTGAGCAGTGTGCGCGTACCTCTCGACTCAGCCTGTACGGTCACGAAATGCCAGGCGTTTCGTCTGCTCGGCCAACTTGAATGGGGACTTGAACTCTCCTTATCGTCGGTCGGGCTGTGCTTTCGGCCGGCTCATCCGATCGAGTGCGAACCGGAGGCCTTCGCTGACCTGTTCCATCAGCGAGGGCGCGAGGCTGCACACGCGCTCGGTCAGGGTGTCGCGATTGATCCATCGGTCGGTCCGTTGCGATTCAACGTCATTCAGGGTTGGTGCCGCATTGCGGTGCAAACACCGGAGTCATCGACGTCACGAAACAGATAGGCGCGGACCGGTCGGGACTCACGGAACGACGGAATCGCCTGCAAGTTCCTCTCCGTGAGTGAGACCGTCGAACATCTCTCGGCCAAGGGTCGTACGGCAGAACTTCCTCGAGCAGCTGAAGGCGACGGTGTAGGTCAAGCGCTGAACACCCACGAACCATGACTCGAACATTCCGATGAGCGACACGCCATCCGAGCACCTCAGTCGTCGCGACTTCAGCCAACTGCTCGGCGCTGCCGCCCTCTCCGCGGTATTGCCGAATACCGCGCTCCGCGTAGCGTCATCGCCAACAAACTCTTTGCACGAGCCTGACTTCATGCCACCAAACGCCGCCGACGAACTCTGCGACCTCACCGCCGTTGACCTGTGCGCGCGCATCCGGCGCAAGCAGGTCTCGGCGCGTGACGTCATGGCTGCGCACCTCGCCCGCATCGAGCGCGTGAACCCGAAAATCAACGCCATCGTCACCCTGGTTGCTGATCGCGCAATGGCCGCCGCGAACGAGGCCGACGAGCGACAGGCGCGCGGTGGTGCGCTTGGGCCACTGCACGGGTTACCTGTGGCACACAAGGATCTCGTGAACACCGCCGGCGTTCGCACCACGTTCGGATCACCGCTCTTTCGCGACAATGTGCCCACCACCGATGCGCTCATCGTGCAGCGCGTGCGCGCGGCGGGGGCAATCCTGTTGGGCAAGACCAACACGCCTGAATGGGGTGCTGGCTCGAACACGTTTAATGCGGTGTTCGGCGCCACACTCAATCCGTACAACACCGCCAAGACCGTCGGCGGCAGCAGTGGTGGCGCGGCCGCCGCACTCCGATGCGGTATGGTACCGATTGCCGGCGGAAGCGATACCGGTGGTTCGCTCCGAAATCCAGCGGCGTTCAATAACATCGTCGGCTTCCGACCGACCGTTGGTCGCGTTCCGGATGATGACGGTTCGTGGTCCCCGCTCTCCACGGCCGGACCCATGGCACGCACCGTCTCTGATGTGGCGCTGTTTCTGAGCAGCATGGTCGGACATCACAACCCCGACCCACTGTGCCTTGACGATCGCGGCGAAACGTTCCGTGCGCCACTGGCGCGCAACACGAAGGGCACGCGCATCGCGTGGTACAAGGATCTCGGCGGGATCCCATTCGAATCCGAGATCACACGCGTCGTCAACGCCAATCGACAAGTATTCATAGACCTCGGCTGCACCGTCGAAGAGGCGGAGCCCGACTTCACCGGTGTCGACGAGGCGTTCCCCATTCTGCGTCACCTTTCGTATCATGCGAACTACGCGCGGCCTGCCCGCGAGAATCCCACGATGTTCAAGGACACGGTCAAGTGGGAGATTGCCGAGGCGGAGCGCAACACCGGCGCGGATGTGGCGAGAGCCGCCGCCCGACAGGCCCGCATGTATCTCGACGCAAGCCGGTTCTTTGATCGGTACGACTACTTCGTCCTGCCAGTGACGCAGGTGGAGCCGTTCGATATCACGACCGAGTATCCGACGTCGGTGGCGGGCACGGCGATGCCGACCTATATCGATTGGATGCGGTCGTGCTGGTACGTCACGTTCATGGCGTCACCGTGCATCTCGGTGCCCGGGGGATTCACCCGGAGTGGCCTGCCGGTCGGCCTGCAGATTGTCGGACGTCCACGCAACGACTGGGGCGTGTTGCAAATGGCGTATGCCTTCGAGCAGGCGACGAATCATGGCGCGCGCCGACCGACCCTCTGAGGCTGGCTTCTGCAGGCCGAGCATCTGTTCAGCAGCGGCGAAGCGATGCGCGCCGGTGCCGCGCGCACTGAACGTGTGACCGCCTCGTTACTGAGTGGCGCCGTCTCCAAACCACGCACCAAAGCGGTCCTGTTGCCGGTCGCTGGCCAGATGCCGATCGGCACGGACGTACGCGTTCTGCACTGCGTTGTCGGCGTCGTCGCCGTCTCCCGGAGCGTTGGTCACATTGCTGTGTGCACCTGGAGTCTGGTGGTATGGCTCAGGCGCCCGCGAGTTGCAACGGACCCTGATCGGACTGAGACCAAATGTTGACTCTTCTGCCGCTGGTTGCGCTCATGCTGCTCGCACTTCCCGCGCGACTCGAGGCGCGGCAGGCGCCGCGATGGGCGCTGGGTGCCGTGGGTTTCTCAGGTGGGCTCGAACCGTTCGGCTTCACGTATGTCGGCGTTTCGGCGTCACGCGTCATACTGCAGGGCGGTTGGTGGCGAGCTCGCGCGGAGTGGACCCTGTTGTCAAAGACGAGCGCCGAGGATTTCACGTGCCCCGCTGTCCCAGGCATCATCTGCGATTTGCGAAGCATCGGTCCGATGGGATCCGTCACCGGTGTGGTGACGTTTGGTCGTCTCGCTCCAAACCTGCAGCAGCGGCGCTATGTGATTGCGGGTGCGGGCATGCTGTTCACGCGTTGGGAGAACGGCAGCGTGATCCTCGCGAGCACGAACACGGGCGAAATTGATCGGTATTTCCGCGGTGCCGGGCCGGCGAGTGCGCTCCTCGAAGGTGGCGTCGGGACGCAGTTTGGTGGTGGCGACGTTGTGCCGCGCATCGAGCTGCGCCTGCAACACTTCGAGGCGAGATACCGTCGCGGCAACGCAGTGGTCGCGGGGCTGAGTCTCGTTTGGTAGGAATCCCACGATGCCAATTCGTAGAGTTCACGTATCGCTCGCGTGGTGCAAAGCGCACGCCCTCTCCACGACTTCGCGCAAGGTTGGTGATGTCAGAGCTGACCGGCGAGCGGTCCCCAGCCCTCGACGAGCTTTCGATAGTTCGCGTCGGCGTAGCGTGACGGAAGAAACCACCGCGCGTAGTCCGGAAGTGGCGCGCCGGCCAGGTGTTGGGACAGCAGCTCGCCGCTCGCATGCGCGGACATCAGTCCGCTCCCCGACAACGCGCCAATCACGAACGCTCCCTCGACGTCCAGTGGTCCGATGAGTGGACGGTTCTCTGGCGTCTTGCAGTAGTATCCGCCGTCGACGATGCCCGTTGCTGCGCCATCGTACGACTCCAACCCCGGGATCATCCGCGCGCAGCCACGCAGCACGGCGTCAGCGTACCAGGGATTGAAGGTCGGAGGCCAGACGTAGGAACGCACGTCGGTCTCGAACGTCCAGATGAGATACAGCTCATCGCCGTGCGTGAGATCGACCGGGCGGACATGAACGCCCCCCGGCAACTGATCGAGCAGCCGACGCCCTTCGTCCGTGCGCGCGAGTTCCGCACGCTGCTCGGCGCTCCACGCGAGGTGCATCGGGTCGGTCCAGATCACGAACGGTGCATCACGCGGAACGGCGCGGCGTGGGTCACGCACCGTGAGCTTGGAATGCAGCTCGTGGAAGACCGGCAGTTCGAGGTCGAGCATCTGCAAAGCCTCAGGCAGTCCCGGGCCGGCAGCGATGACGTAGCGCTCGGTCTCGATCGTCGCGCCGGAGGCAAGGCGCACGCTTCGCACCTTGCCGCCGGAAGCATTTACGCCGACCACGCGATCGCGCACGAACGTTGCACCGGCGGCAACTGCTTGCTGAAACAGTCGC
>JANMRE010000210.1:0-1206 GCA_031370885.1 Gemmatimonadaceae bacterium | reverse complement strand
AGCACCCTTCAGAAGCGCGAGAGTCGCTCGGCCGAAGGGTTGCCAATTGGTCGTCAGTCAGGCAGAATGGCCTGCTACTTGCCGTGAATCGGCTCGACTTCGGGCCGATTCAAACGGCCCAAGCGGCTTGTGCTACCGCCCCCGCAGCCCGTCTGCGCTTAACAGGACAACGCATTGCCATGACTGCTTCCAAACGTATACTGGTAACCGGCGGCGCCGGATTCGTGGGCTCCCATCTCTGCGAGCTGCTGCTGAACGCCGGACATGATGTGCTGTGCGTGGACAACTTCTACACGAGTTCACGCCGCGGCATTCTTCATCTTCTGGACAACAAGCGCTTCGAGTTGCTGCGCCACGACGTGACGTTTCCCTTGTACGTCGAGGTTGACCAGATATTCAATCTCGCCTGCCCCGCCTCGCCGGTGCACTATCAGCGGGATCCGGTGCAGACCACGAAAACCAGCGTGCACGGTGCGATCAACATGCTTGGCCTGGCCAAGCGCGTTGGCGCGAGAATTTTGCAGGCGTCTACCTCGGAGGTATACGGGGACCCCAAGGAGCACCCGCAAACCGAGGAATACTGGGGTAACGTCAATCCGGTGGGTATCCGCAGCTGCTACGACGAGGGCAAGCGCTGCGCGGAGACGTTGTTCTTCGACTACTACCGCCAGCACCGGATGCGCATCAAAGTGGCGCGCATCTTCAACACATACGGACCGCGCATGCACCCGAATGACGGCCGTGTGGTCTCCAATTTCGTGGTGCAGGCGTTGCTCGGCCACGACATCACCATTTTCGGTGACGGTCAGCAGTCGCGCTCTTTCTGTTTTGTGAGCGACCTGGTTGACGGGCTGATTCGGCTGATGAATTCCGCCGACGATGTGACGGGTCCGATCAATCTCGGCAATCCCGCCGAATTCACGATGCGGGAACTGGCGGAGTTGGTGGTCGAACTGACCGGCTCGCGGTCGCAGGTGGTGTTCCGTCCGCTGCCGGCCGACGATCCTCGGCAACGACAGCCCAACATCACGAAGGCGCGAACGATTCTGGGGTGGGAGCCGACGGTGGCATTGCGCGACGGGTTGGTGCAGACGGTGGCGTACTTTGATGCGATGCTGAAGGCGAACGGTGGGGTGGTGCCGACATTCTAGGAACACGAGCGCGCGGTTGCCGTGCGCTCGTGGAGTTTCCAAGTTTAGACCCGGC
>JANMRE010000517.1:0-6305 GCA_031370885.1 Gemmatimonadaceae bacterium | reverse complement strand
TGCAATCGCTGCCGAAACTCACACATTTCTCGCACCTGCTGCACTTCCAGGGTGGCGGCACCACGCCCGGTGATGCCACGCCGCTCTCGGACTTCGGCAACAATCCCGGCTTTCTCACCGCGTCCGGCGTGACGCGCACGGCCAGCCTGCAGGCGCGCCTCGACGCCATGCTGGCGGCGAACCCGCAGTTCGCGCGGCTCAAGATCGCCATTGTGAATCTCACGCGCGATGTCAATGCGCCGGAGTACGCGGGCTTTCGCGATCTCGAGCAGGGAACGCTCGGCAGCGCGGGCAAGCTCAGTATCATGTACGCCATCTTCCAGTGCCGGCTCGATCTCGAAGTGCACGCTTTCCTGGAAGACCTGAAGACCGCGGAAGATGTTTTCGAGGTAGCACGTGAGTCGTGGTCGCTGTCACAGATCGACGCACTGACGGCCCCGCGCATCAACCTCTTCCCAGCCAGGCCTCTCCTCGAGCGCGCCGGCTCGCTGATCCTGCGTGATGGGAAGAAGATTCCGCTGATTGTGAAGGACAAGAGTGGCGCCACGTTCAACCAGGGCGGCCCCAAACTCGAGGAGATGTTCGACGTGGCGCCGGCAGCACGGGGTGCCACCGTGACGATCAAGGACTCGTTCTTCGCGCAGATGTTCCAGATGATCCCGCACTCGGACAACGATGCCGCGCACTTCTGTTCCACGCGCATCAGCTTCCTCTTTGCCAACTCGGCGCTCTGGCAGAGCGGCTTGTACAGTCCCACTCGAGGCGGCGGACAGTGGAGTGGCGGCAGCTACGGCGGCACCATCTGGGGCCCGCCGCCCGTAGGTGGTGACTTCAAACAGGGCGGTACCGCGGCGTCACTCGCGGCGCTGCACACGCTCATTGCCCAGGACCGGCTCGTGGACAAGGCGGGATGCGATCGCATGCGCAACGGTCTGATGTCACAAAGCGCTGGCTTCGGTGGGTACGGGAGTTGGCTCACCAATGCCCTCAAGACCGGTGGGTTGACACGACCGGGTGACAGCGGTTTTGCCAAGATCGGCATTGCTGATGGCATGCTGTTCGATTCGGTGCAGCTCAATCTCGACGCAAAGGGCAAAAAGCTTCGATACGTGCTGGTGGCGCTCAACGCGCCACGGACAGGACCCGGCGAGCAACTGCTGTTCTCGCTGTCGCCACTGTTGCACGATATCATTGACCGGGAAACACCGCAGGCCAGCCGATGATCATGCTGACCATTCGTGCCGAACAGATGCAGCAGCTGGCCAGCGCTTCTCCAGGCAACCAGACGGTCGTGCCCTGCATCACCACCTGGATCGAGATCCGTTTGGTGGACCAGGACAGCAAGCCCGTCGGCGGGCAGAAATATCGCGTCACGCTTCCCGATGGTCGGAAGGTGTACGGCATGCTCGACAAATACGGCGCGGCGCGCATCAACGGCTTCGCTCCCGGGCAGTGCACGGTGTGCTTTCCCGACCTCGATGCGCGCGAGTGGAATCCGGCATGACGCAGCATACCGTGGAGCAGGGCGATCACATTGGCCTGATCGCGCATCAGTACAATTTCTTCGACTGGCGCCTCATCTGGGACGACGACGCGAATGCCGAACTCCGCATGTTGCGCGACAATCCTCATGTCCTGCACCCGGGCGATGTGGTGGCCATTCCGGACAAGTCGGAAAAGTCGCTCGGTGCCGCGTCCACCAACGTGCACACCTTTCAGGTCACCACGCGCAAGCTCACTGTGCGCCTGGCCCTCAAGGACTACTTCGACGTTGTGTTCGCCGACGAGACGTGCGCGCTGGAAATAGACGGGTCGCCGGAGGAGGTCACGTCGGATCCGGATGGAATCGTCGAGCGCGACATCGATCCGGCCGCCGCCCAGGGGACCTTGCTCGTGAAGGAGGTGACGTTCAGCCTTCGCATTGGCAATCTCGATCCGGCCGAAGAGGAGTCCGGACAGATCGCACGGCTGAACAACCTGGGATATCGGGCGGGTTCGATCGATCCGCGCGAGGATGAGCCGTTCAAGTCGGCACTGGAGGAGTTCCAGTGCGACCAGAACCTCCGCGAGGCCTCCGGCAACGTGAGCAGCGTGGCGGATGCGCGCACGATCGCCCGGCTCAGGAAGGTGCACGGGTCCTGACAAAGGTTCGTTTGCACTCGGGTGACGCAGGATAGCGTTCCCCCACACCGTTCGGCTATGCTGTGTGTCACACGGCCGATAAGCAGGCCTCGCCGCTTCCCTCGCCCTCTGACAGTCCATTCACTTCGTGTTACGTCGCCCGCGCACCGAGTGGGGAACCCACGCCCACTCTCCTACGACGTACGGAAACTCCGTGCTCGGCGTGCCGCTCGAGGTATGGCGACCCAGCGGTCGATGCGACCTGCTCGTGTTCGCCGCCATCCATGGCGAAGAACCCGAAACGACCTGGGCGCTTTCACGTGCCCTTCGGCAACTTGCCCAACCACTGGACCGCGTCGCCGTCGTCCTCGCCGCCAACCCCGACGGACTCATTCGCGGCACGCGTGCCAATGCTAACGGTGTCGACCTCAATCGCAACTTCCCCACGTCCACATGGCGCGCCGATCCTGTCACCAGCCGAGCGACCATCGGTGATGCGAGCGACGTGCGGCTGAGCCCAGGCACACATCCAGCCTCGGAACCAGAGACGCGCGCACTGCTTGCGCTGATCGACGAGCTTTCCCCGGCGGTGGCCGTTGCCTTGCACGCGCCACTGGCATGCATCGACGACGCGAACGAAAGCGCACTTGGTGCCCGTCTCGCCGCGCGAACGGGGATGCCCCTTGTGCGCGACGTCGGGTATCCCACGCCAGGTTCCTTTGGCACGTGGGGGCAAGAGCACGGACTTGCCGTAATCACCTATGAATTCCCGGTCATTGCCAACGAGGACCTGATGCGCCTGCATGTGCCGGTCCTCGTAGAACTCCTCACCGGAACGCTGCCATGACCCTCAACTACATCTGGCTCAGCTTCTTTCTCGTGTCGCTGGTTGTTGGACTGGTCAAACTGATTGGCGGCGACACGGCCGTCTTTGCGTCGATGACACAAGCCACTTTCGATTCTGCGAAGACCGGCTTCGACATCTCGATCGGGCTCACGGGGGTGCTCACTCTCTGGCTCGGACTCATGAAGGTGGGGGAAGCCGGTGGGGCGATCGGTGCGCTGGCGCGCTTCGTCGGACCGTTCTTCGCTCGCCTCTTCCCGGAGATCCCGCGCGGCCATCCGGCGCTTGGTTCGATCATCATGAACTTTTCGGCCAACATGCTTGGGCTGGACAACGCCGCGACGCCGCTCGGCCTGAAAGCGATGAACGAACTGCAGGAGCTCAACCCAACCAAGGATACCGCCACCAACGCACAAATCATGTTCCTGGTGCTGAACACGTCGGGACTGACGCTCATTCCGATCAGCATCATGGTGTATCGCGCACAGCTCGGCGCCGCCAACCCGGCGGACGTCTTCTTGCCGATTCTCATCACCACCTACTTCGCGACACTCGCTGCGCTGATCGGCGTCGCGCTTATCCAACGCATCAACCTGCTCGACCCCGTCCTGCTGGCCTGGCTTGTCGGCGTGACGGCGCTTGTCGCTGGCGTCGTGTGGGCGTTCGTCGGAATGGACCAGGATCGCGTGCAGGCGATTTCGAACGTCGTCGCCAATGTCGTGCTGTTCGGAGTGATCTCGACGTTTCTCATCATGGCGATGGTGCGCAAGGTGAATGCGTACGAAGCGTTCATCGAAGGCGCGAAGGAAGGATTCCAGGTCGCCATTCGAATCATCCCGTACCTCGTCGCCCTGTTGGTGGCGATTGGCGTGTTCCGGGCCTCTGGGTCGCTCGATCTGCTGACGCTGGGGATCGCCAAGGCCTTCGCGCTGTTTGGGCTGGACGATCGAACGATCCCCGCACTTCCCACCGCGCTCATGAAGCCACTGTCTGGAAGCGGCGCGCGCGGTATGATGGTCGACGCCATGAAGACGTACGGCGCCGATTCATTCGCTGGGCGCCTCGCGTCCACCTTTCAAGGAGCAACCGACACGACGTTTTACATTCTGGCTCTGTACTTCGGCTCGGTCGGGGTACGGAAGACACGACATGCGGTGGTGATGGGACTCTTCGCCGACGCCGTGGGCGTCGCGGCGGCGATCACGGTCGCGTACATCTTCTGGGGATAGGGACAGGGACGGTGCGATGTCATCTGCAACGATGAAACCCATTTGGACTCGGACGTGTTCCGAGCAGGTGCGGATCGTGTGCGATGGTACCATTCGCGACTGCGGCGGCTCTTCGAAACCGATGTGGTCGCTCCAAACGACTCTGCCTCCTTGAAAGCGCTACCGTTGTCCCCGCGTGATTCAAATTATGAGTGTCAGGATGAACACTCGCCTATGGAAACTGAGCGAGCCGAAAGCCGTGCCCAGTGGTCGAGGGCGGCAAGTCCAGCCGAAACGCCGAGCGCGCGAAGTACTGCGGTGTGAGTACGTTTCCGCCGCGCAAAACGCGAGTCGCACCCGACGCGGGTCCGGTGGGATTCACGGATGGACTCGAGGCGTAGTACGCGTCGCCGTACCAGTCGGCCACCCACTCGAATATGTTGCCATGGGTATCGAAGAGCCCGAACGCGTTCGGAATCTTCTGGGCGACCGGTGACAGGGCAGCACCGTTGATCCAGCCCAGTGCGGCAGCGGTTTGCCCATCCACGTTGAAGTCGCCAGTGGTGCCCGCTCTCGCGGCATACTCCCACTCGGCCTCGGTCGGGAGCCGATACCCCTTTCCTGGATCCTGCTGGTTCAAACGTGTGATGAACTGCTGAATCTCGCTCCACGATGCTTGTTCGACAGGACAGAGATCGCCGCAGGCGGTGAAGTAGCGTGGACCCGCCAACGCGGTCCCTGCCATCACCTGTCGCCACTGCCCCTGGGTGTCTTCGGTGAGCTGCATACCGAAGCGAACGGTGACGCCTTGCCCCGCCGTCGTGGCTTGGGTTACGAGCGTGACCCACTGTCCACTCGGCAGCGTCACGCTGCCCGGGGAGAGCACGAGATCGGCGAGTGCGTAAGGCAACGCCGTGACCGTGATCGTAACCGAGTCTAAACGCACGGTTGGTGTGAACCCAGCGCCGCTGCCGCTCGCGCGCACCCGGATGGTTGCTGTTCCCGGCGCCATTCCGGACACAAGACCGGATGCCGAGACGGTTGCTACTCCAGGGACACTGCTGACGTACGTCGTGCTCACATTCACGCCAGCGCCGGCGGTCGTCACGGCGTGCGCGGTGATCCCGCATCGGCCATCTTCCCTTCGGCGCAGCAGCACACGCGCTGTTGGCTGGACTGGGCCAATGACATCGTGAAATGGCCGACTTCATTCGTCTCTGGGCTGCGGCCTACGCGGCGCCACGCGAGCGAAAGGCCCAGACCGCGAGCGTGCCGACGATCAGCGCGGCACCAACCGAGAACCACAACGGGACATCGTAACCCGCGACCGTAACCGTCCACCGCATCGCCAGGCGCATCAGTTGCGCTCCGCACATGATGGTGAAGAACACCCCAGAGACCATTGCGTAGCGTCGCATCGTTCCTCCGTCCGTCAACGTGATGGTGTAGTGCCCCGGTAACTCGTCAAGGATGCGGTCCGCAGCCAGACTGAGCAAGGTCGCATGCCGCGCCCTACTCCAGCACCAGCAATGTCGCCGACTCACGCTCTGCCAGTCCGCGCGACGGCGTTCGCTCCGCACCAGCCCCGGCGTCGCCAAGCGCTGCCCTTACGTTTGCGGCTTCAGGGCGAACCGCGCGGCCCAGACCTGCTCACGGTGGCACGGGTCCAAATCGTGACCAACTCCTGGTCACCACGCCATCAGCGAGTGGTGCGCTCACCCCGCCGGTTGCCGTCCACCCCGTAGACGACACCACATAGTTGGCCGCCATGGAATTGCGCGACTCCCATAGCGAATCAAATCCCTGGGCGTTGGTGAAGATCGGAGCCTTCAGTTCTGCGTTGACGCCACGGTTGCCAGTACTGATTGGCGTTGTGGCGGCGGTTGACGTAATCACAAAATCGCGACGCGTATTCCCGGACTGCTGGAAAAAGCCCGCCGTGTACAGTCGGGTGTAATCGTTGTTGAACGGAATCAGTGCTTCGAAACGTGTGCGCACGGCAGACGCATCGATGGCGAACACAAACGGATCGGTCAAGGAGGCGCCGAGCACGAGCGTGGTAGCCGCAGGCGAGGCGACGGTTTGGGTTGCGCTGCGGGTGGTGGTGTAGCCGCTGCTGGTGAGTGAGGCCG
>JANMRE010000516.1:0-3950 GCA_031370885.1 Gemmatimonadaceae bacterium | reverse complement strand
GAGATGGAGATAGTTCTCATCGCGCATGCCGTAGCAGCGACGTTGGATGACGCGAATGTTATTGTTCAAGACTGCGGCGTCCACGCCGTTTTTACGCACACATTCCCCGAAGAGCCTGAATATGAGGCGCGACCTCTCATCGGTTGTTGCGCACGAGGTGCATACGACCCGGGCGAAAGATGAGATATGGCACCACAAGCACACTCTAGTTGCGAAGCGAAGCGCTCGCGCACTTGGAACGGGACTGCTGATGGGTTGAGGCGTGCGACATGATTCGATGCTTGCTGCTGACGGGCGACTCTGACGACACCATGACCGCCGAGGCACTGCTTCGCGCGTCGATCGAGGTGGCGCTCGCTCGTGCGCCCGGACCCGTGGTGTTGGCCGTCTCCGGTGGTCGAGATTCGATGACGCTGATGCATGCCGTGGCCCGGTGGGCGCCCGATCGGCTGGCCGCCGTTGCTACGTTCGATCACGGCACGGGCAGTTACGCCACCGATGCTGCCGCACATGTCGCCGCCAACGCGCGTCGGCTCGGTCTGACAGTGGTGCGCGAACGGGCGCACACGTCGGCGCATTCCGAAGCGGAATGGCGGGCAGCGCGCTGGCGCTTTCTGCACCGCGTGGCCGGGGCGTTTGGCGCGCGGGTGGCGACCGCACACACCCGCGATGATCAAGCGGAGACCATCGTGATGCGCCTGCTCCGCGGAACGGGCACACGCGGATTGGCCGCCTTGGCGGCGCCGACACGGATCGTACGGCCGTGGCTTGACGTCTCTCGTACGGAAGTCGCAGCGTGGGCGGCGGCGGAGTCTATTGCATTCCTGGACGATCCCATGAATGCCTCGCGCCGATTCCAACGCGGTCGCGTGCGCCACGATCTATTGCCCGCGTTCGAGCGCCTGCAGCCCGGCTTTACCGCGACCATGGTTGCACTCGGCGAGCGTGCGGCGACATGGCGGAACGACCTTGATGCGTACGTTGAGACGCTGGGCGTGGTGACGATTCGCGATGGTGTCCTGCAGGTCCCCGTTGACGTGTTCGACACGACCAACGCCGAGGGATGCGCGGTGTTGTGGCCGAGCTGCTTCGCGCGTCTGGGTGTGGTGCTCGACGCCCGGGGCATTCGCGAACTCGTCAGGTTGAGCACGTCGCGTAAACGTGGGGCATACGTGACGCTTGCCGGCGGGGCAGTGGCCATCCGGTTGGGCACGGGCGCTGCGGAGTGGTACCAACTGCGTCGACCTGCGTTGTCGGCATCGAAAACGTGGAGTTGGACCGGTCGTGCGGACCAGCTGCCGCCGCGACTTGGTGGGTGGCGGCTGCGCCGTCTGACCGCGGAAGAGGCGCGATCGGTGACCGACGACTATTTCGTGTTTGGTGCACCGGAAGGCGCATTGATCACCCTGCGGAACTGGCGCGCCGGGGATCGCATCCAAACGGCGGGCGCTCCGGCGGGGCGGCGTGTGACCCGATACTTTTCAGATGCGCATGTTTCCGTACTTGACCGGGCGGGCTGGCCGGTCGTCTTCGTGGGAGATGTATTGCTGTGCGTGCCTGGACTCTGCCGCTCTTTGGCGGCGCCGCACCGGCCGGGATGGCCGGACTCGATCTGGTACCGATGTGAGCGTGAGCCCGACTGACATGAACGCGGTCACCAGCGTCACGGCCGATCCTCGCCTCGATGGACGGGCGGTGAATCGCGTGGTGTTCGATGCCGACACCATCGAGCATCGGGTTCGCGAGCTGGGTGCCGATATCACGGCGGCGTACCCCGATGGTGACCTTCTCGTGCTGGGACTGCTCAAGGGCAGCTTCATCTTCCTCAGCGATCTTGTGCGCCACATCGCCAGACCGCTGCAGGTCGATTTCCTCGTGGCGTCGTCGTATGGTGACGCGATGGAGTCCAGTGGCGTGGTGCGCCTGTTGTACGATCCGGAAACGGAATTGGAGGGTAAACACATTCTTCTGGTGGAAGACATCGTTGATTCGGGGCGTACCCTGAATCGTCTTGTCGACCTGCTGGGTGAGCGACAGCCGCGCTCTCTTGAGATATGCGCCCTGCTGCACAAGCATATCGCGACGGAGTTGCAGCACCCCACGCGGTTTGTGGGGTTTGATGCACCACACGAATTTCTGGTTGGCTACGGACTGGATCACGCCGAGAATTTTCGACACCTGCCGTATGTCGCCAGCCTGCAGTAACACCGCCGGACCAACAGCACGAACGCGCGAAACTACATGCCAGCACCCATGACACCGAATCCCAAGAAGCCCGTCAACTGGACGCGACATTCCAAGACGCTGTCCTTCTGGATCCTTGTGATCCTCATTCCGGTCGCTTTTCTCACCTGGTCAGGTGGTCGGCAGGCGCAGTCGCCTGAGATCACGTACACCCAGTATCGACAGCAGCTCGAGCTGGGAAATGTGAAGGCCGTCACGTTCCAGCCCGACAACGTGATGCTGGGTGTGTTCAACCAGTCGGTGAAAGTGGGGCCGCGTGATTCGCGGAATTTCACGGTCCGACTTCCGCAGGGACTCGCCGCCGACGAATCCAAGCGGCTCTACGAGCGTGGTGCCCAGATCTCTGCCCAGGAGGCGCGCGCCAACTTTGGCAGTTTGCTGATCACCATCCTGCCGTACGTTTTGCTGATCGGATTCTGGATTTTTCTGTTCCGTCAGATGCAGTCGGGCGGCAACAAGGCGTTTTCGTTCGGGAAGAGCAAAGCGAAGTTGCTCACGGGCGACACGCCGAAAATCACCTTTGCCGACGTGGCCGGCGCTGACGAAGCGAAGGTCGAGTTGCAGGAGATCATCGAGTTTCTCAAGGACCCGCAGAAGTTCACGAAGTTGGGTGGCCGTTTGCCAAAGGGCGCGCTGCTGGTGGGTCCACCGGGTACCGGCAAGACACTGCTGGCGCGTGCCGTGGCGGGTGAGGCCGCGCGCCCGTTCTTCTCCATGTCGGGATCCGACTTTGTCGAGATGTTTGTGGGCGTGGGTGCCTCGCGTGTGCGCGACCTGTTCGAGCAGGGCAAGGCGCAGGCGCCGTGCATCATTTTCATCGACGAAATCGACGCGGTTGGTCGTCATCGCGGTGGTGGCATCGGTGGCGGGCACGATGAGCGCGAGCAGACGCTGAACCAGTTGCTGGTGGAGATGGATGGGTTCGAGTCCAACGAAGGGGTGATTCTGATTGCGGCGACGAATCGTCCAGACGTGCTCGATCCGGCGTTGCTGCGCCCCGGCCGTTTCGACCGTCAGATTGTGGTGGACTTGCCCGACTTGCGCGGTCGCGACGGCATCTTGAAGGTGCACCTGCGCAACAAGCCACAGGCCGACGACGTGAGTGTCACGGCGCTTGCGCGTGGCACACCCGGGATGGCCGGCGCCGATCTCGCGAACCTTGTCAACGAGGGCGCGTTGCTCGCGGCCCGCAAGGGACATGACAAGATCTACATGAGTGATCTCGAGGAAGCGAAGGATCGCGTGATGCTGGGTGCCGAACGCAAGTCGCTCGTCATGAAAGACGAGGAACGTCGACTCACCGCGTTCCACGAAGCGGGGCATGCGGTGTGCGCAATGGTGGTGAAGGGCAATGATCCGCTGCACAAGGTCACCATCGTACCCCGCGGGCGTGCGTTGGGACTGGCGTTCACATTGCCGGAAGACGATCGCGTGTCGGTTACTCGCGAGCAGCTTGAGGCCCGACTCGTGATGGCCTACGGCGGTCGTGCCGCTGAAGAAATTGTGTTTGGTCGCGATCGCGTGACCACCGGTGCGGCCAGCGACATTCAGCAGGCAACTGGCATTGCCCGGCGCTACGTCATGCAGTGGGGGTTGTCCGACGCGATCGGGCCGATTCTGGTAGGAGACAACGAACAGGACTTGTTCCTGGGTCGTGAAATCCAATCACGTCGGGAAGTGTCCGAGCAGACGGCCCAACTGGTTGA
>JANMRE010000182.1:0-2625 GCA_031370885.1 Gemmatimonadaceae bacterium | reverse complement strand
AGCACGGTGTCGGCCACGCTCGGCACCGAAATCTCCACGCTGCAAACCGAAGCGGCCCGTATTCTCGCCGATGCGGACTTCCAGGGAGCCACGGTGTTCGCGTCGTTGACGTTCCAGGTCAGTGATTCGGCCTCCAACGGTACGGTGACGATCGCGACGTCGTTGACGCTGACGTCACTGAGCGGTTCGTCCACGCTGGCGAACGCGGATACGGCGCTCGATGCCGTGAACGCCTCGCTCGCTGCAATCGGTGCCGGTCAGAATGTGCTTGACTACACGGTGCAGAACTTGAAGTCGGCGGTCGTGAACGTCCGCGCGGCTGAGTCCACGATCCGCGACGTCGACATGGCCGAAGAAATGGCGATGTTCACCAAGAGCAATATCCTCAAGGAAGCGGCCCAGGCCATGCTGGCGCAGGCGAACCAGGGCAGCCAGAGCATCCTCCAGCTCCTGCGCTGATTTGCAGCACTCCTGGCAGTGAATGACCCCGGAGTCGGCCTCGGCCGGCTCCGGGGCGTGCCATAGCCTGATGCACCGGAGCCCACCATGCAGAGCATCAACTTCAGCGGACTCAGTAGCAGCATTCAGTGGGGCGACATCGTTGACGCAACGATTGATGCCGAGAAGGCGCGTAACCTCACGCCGCTTACTGCCGAGATCGCGAAACGCGCCGCACAGAAAGAAGCCTGGACCAGACTCAACGCGCTCGTTGAAACGCTCAACGAGAACGCGCGACTGGTTCGACGTACCGGATTTGGCGGATTCAGTGCCAACGTGCCCGTCAGCCCACTCACCTCGCGCGTCCTGCTCACGGCGTCGCCAACGCTGAATGCGGTGCCGGGACGCTATCGTGTTGAGGTTCTGCAACTGGCTGACACCGCCAAAGTTGCCGGTGGCTTGGTGGCAGACACCACCGCCGCGCTGAACCTGACCGGTGACTTCGCCATCAATGGCACTTCGATTGCCATCGCGGCAACCGATTCGCTGGACGCGATTCGCGATGCGATCAACGCGGCCAATACCGGCGCGACACCCACCGGGGTGACCGCCAGCATTGTCAAGGAAGGCACGACCGCTGGTCGTCTTGTGCTCACGCGCGACACCAGTGGCGCGGCGGGCATCACGCTCACTGATGGCACGGGCGGAATGGCCCGTGAGCTGGGTTTCGTCGATTCGCGCTCGAAGCCGGTGTCCTCGTCAACGATGGCGGCCGCAACCGCGCTTGGTCTCTCGGTGACGCCGCCATCCGCGTCGATTCGCGTGGGTAATGTCACGGTCACGGTCGATCTGGCCACCGAGTCACTCACGTCCATTTCCGCCAAGATCAATGCGGCGGGCGGCTCGGCGTCGGTGGTGTCGGAATCATATGGCAGTGAAACGCGTTATCGACTTGTCGTGGACGGCAACGTGAGCGCGGTAGTGGGTGATGCTGGCAGTCAGGACGTCATTGATGCGTTGGGGATGATTGCCGGCACAACCGGCACCGTCAGTCAATCGATGCAAACCGGTGTGTACACCGATTCGGCCAACGCCACGGCAACGACCGCGACACTGCTGGCGGGTCTCAAGGTTGACGGAAACGCGACGGGGCTGGCGGTCGGCGACGCGATCAACATCCGCGGACTGCGCGGCGATGGAACTGCCGTCACCATCGGCTTGGTCGTGGGTGCCGGCGACACGATGCAAACGCTGCTCGACAGGATCAACGACGCCACGACCGGGTTCGGCGCCGGCACACGCACCGCCGCCGCGTCACTCGGAGCCGATGGGCGTATTCGCCTGGCCGACAGCCAGGGCGGCGCATCACGGTTGTCGTTGACGCTTGGTGTCACCCATGTGGACGGTTCGTCCGGCTCGCTCGGCGCGGCGTCGGTAGCCATCACCGGCCGCAGTCGCGAACTCCAGCAGGGCAAGGATGCAATTCTGCGGGTGGATGGGCGCGAGCTCACGCGCAGCAGCAACAGCATCACCGATGCCCTTGTCGGCACGACGCTCAATCTGCAGACCGCCGAAGCAGGGACGTCCATCGACGTGTCCATCGACCGCGACGTGAATGGCGGGTTGAGCGCAGTGCAGAAGCTGGCGGATTCGTACAACGCGATTCACACCTTCCTGGATGAACAGCGAAAGATTGGCGCGCCATTGTACGCCGATACCCTGCTGCGGGGTGTGGTGAACAGCTTCACCGACGCGCTGCGCACCAACGTGGCCAGCAACGGCACCTACAACAAGCTCTCGATCGCCGGTGTGGCGCTCGATCGTTTTGGCGTGTTGAAAATCGACGCCGACACGCTGAAGACCGCGATGGCCGCCAAGCCGCTCGAAATCGAAGCGCTGTTTGGATTCTCGGGCGTGGGTGCGGCGTTTGTCGCGGCGGCCGACAAAGCCACGCAGTACGGCATTGGCACCATCAGCGCGCAACTCAAGAACCTCGATCAGACCGCCATCCGGCTCAAGACCCGCGAAGCCGATGCGCAGAAGCGTCTCGACTTCCGACGCGAGCAGTTGGTCGCACAGTTCACGCGAATGGAAGTGGCCATCAGCCGCCTCAACGCGCAACGCGGTGCACTGTCAAGTTCAATAAATGCGCTTACGGGTTCGAACAGATGATGCCGATACTGAAGA
>JANMRE010000113.1:0-2685 GCA_031370885.1 Gemmatimonadaceae bacterium | reverse complement strand
TCCGGGTGCGCGAAAGGCCGCCTGGGTCATGCCGCGCACACCCGATGGTCATCCCGACTTCCAGGGCAACTGGTCCAACGGCACCATGACGCCGCTTGAACGACCGGCCGGGTTGGCGCGCGCACTTACGCCGGAGCAGGTTGTTGCGGCCGAGAAGATTCGCGCCGACACGATTGAACGACTGGCGAAACAGAGCGATCCCAACCGAACGGCGCCGCCCAAAGGTGGTGACGGATCAACCGGCGCCGCCGGCAACGTGGGCGGGTACAACTACTTCTGGATTGACGCTGGCGATCACATGGCAACCGTGAATGGCGAGCGTCGCAGTTCGATCATCGTGGATCCACCCAACGGTCGCGTACCGGCGCTCACGCCCGCCGGACGCGAACGGCAGGCGGAGCGATTTCGGCAGGCGCGACGATTTGGCGAGTACGACAATCCGGAAAACCGACCGCTCGCCGAACGGTGCATCATGTCCTTTGGCTCGAACGCCGGGCCGCCCATGCTGCCGAACTATTTCTACAACAATAACTACACCATCGTGCAGTCGAAGGACAACGTCCTGATCATGACGGAGATGGTGCACGATGCACGGATCATCCACATGAACAAGATCGCGCCGCTGCCCAAGCAGATACGTCCGTGGATGGGCGACTCGCACGGTCGCTGGGAAGGCGACACGCTGGTGGTGGAAACCACCAATTTTCACCCGGAGCAGCTGTTTCGTGGCGCGTCCGACAACCTGAGAGTTATCGAGCGCTTTCATCGGGTAGACGCCACGACCATTCTGTATCGATTCACCGTGGATGATCTGATCACGTTCACCCAGCGGTGGAGCGGCGAGCTGCCATTTGTGAAGCTGAACGAGTTGATTTACGAGTACGCCTGTCACGAGGGCAACTACGCCCTGTCGAACATTCTCAGTGGCGAGCGTGCCCGCGAACGTGAAGCCGCTGCCAAGCCACCCAAACCCTGACCCCGAAATCGCACATGCGTATGAAACGCCTGTTTCCCGTCGTGGCGGTGATGGTGCTCGCAACCGCCGGTCCCCTGCTCGCGCACCATGCCTTCGGCGCCGAGTTCGATCCGAATGCGCCGATTCGTTTGCAAGGCAAGGTGGTGAAACTCGAGTGGGTGAACCCGCATGCGTGGATTCACATCGATGTCACGCAGAAAGACGGAACGAAGGACGTGTGGATGGTGGAGGGTGGTACGCCAAACACGTTGCTCCGTCGCGGACTCACGCGCCAGTCGCTTGCCTATGGCACGGAGCTCATTGTTGACGGCTACCAAACCAAGGACCACTCCCTCAAGCGGGCCAATGGTCGTGACGTCACGTTCACCGATGGCCGCAAAATGTTTCTCGGTTCATCGGGAACTGGTGCGCCGCGCGATGGTCGTGACCCCACTGAGCCACCGGCAAAAAAGCCGCCGCAGTGAGTTTGCAGCGGTTACGACGAAAACCCGATCCAGCGACCGGCGGCCGCCACGGTGAACCAGAGCAGCAGCGATACCATGGCGACCAGTCGACACATCCCCGGTGAGATGGCCGGTTCTTTCACTGCCAGTGGTTGACGCACGGCGCACAGGAAAAGCAGCGCGAAGGGCAGCGTCGCGATTTTCACGCGGAACGATGGGTTGTGAAAACACTTGACAGCTTCCGACAGGAACAACAGGAAGCCGGTGGTGAGCATCACCGCCACTCCGGCATAGAGCCACGGCTGTGCGCCGCGCGCCACCACCGCAATCGGCTGAGTGCGCAGCCCCAGTCCCAGCAGGCGCAGGTCAACTACCAGCACCGCGCCGCCCAGCAGGCAGAGCCCCAGCAGGTGCACGGCCTCGATGACCGGAAAAAGCCAGAGCGACTGGCGAATGAGTTGCCCAAGCCACGACGCCTCACCCTGCTCGCAGAGCCGCAGCACCAGATCGGCAAACGTCATGGCGTGCCGACTACGCAACTGGACGCCCAGTTGATGAAATCCGACTGCGGCTGGATGTCGCAGGAAAACCAGTTGTAGGCGATCAGGCGCCCGCTCACCACAACGCCAGCCCAGGCAACGAGAGATACAATCGCGGCCACCCGTGCCGCGCGCGGCGGTACCGGGTCACCGTCCCAGCGCGCCACCGTGCGCTGCGTGCGCGCATGAAACACGAAGACGTTGATACCGGCGGCCACCAACAGCAGCAGCTTGATGCGAAAAAAGATGCTCTGGTAGTACGTGACGGGGGTTGCATAAAACAGCATCAGCCCCGTGGTGACCATCACCGCGAAACCAGCGCGCGTAAACGGCAATATTCGGCCTGTCACGTCGCTCACCGGGACGCGCTGGAAGCCCACCCCCAGCAGCCGCAGGTCGAGCACAATCGCCAAGCCCACAAAGACGGTCAGCGTGAGCACATGCAACGATTCGGTGAACGGCCACATGTATTGCGACTCGTGCAGCGCGATGCTCCACGGCGTCTTCGCAAGCCAGTCGAGTGCGCTGAGAATCGTCATGCCTTCACGGCGTGCCCGGCCGTCACGGTGGCGGTATGGCCTTGGAGCCCACCAGATAGATCGCGTGACAATTCACGCACGCCTGGTACATGTCGGCGCCAACGTCGAACACGGCCTTGGTGTCTCGTGATTCAGCGACCGCGCGCGCTCTCTCGCCGACGTCCACCAGCGCCCGGGAGAGTGCTATC
>JANMRE010000108.1:0-6171 GCA_031370885.1 Gemmatimonadaceae bacterium | reverse complement strand
GTGTTGACGGCAAACAGCGATCCGACGCCAAGCGCCACGGCGCGATGGTTGCTTCGCAGGTTGGCGTCGATTGGCACACGCCGTGTTCCGTCGTACACGCCATCTTTCTGTGACAGCAGTCGCTGTCCCAACACATATTGACCGGCGAACAACGGGAGCATGGCGTAGCTCCCGTAGCGATGCAGGGTGAGTCGGCGCAAGTACCACTCCGAAAGCGTGATCGCGCGACGACGCGGCGTGGTGTCGTCGAACGCCAGTTGCGCGTTGCGCGTCAGCATATTTCGCTGCAGCGCGACCGGGCGCGCGACTACCACGCTACTCGTGTCAGGAATTGCCGACGCGGGAACCGTGTCCATGGAGGAACGCACGGACAGCGTGGTCGACCACGACACGGCCGCGCAGAACAGCGAGATCGAACACAACAACGAATACCTCGCAGGAGTGGAGTCGTACGTACAGACGGCACGGGTGTCGAACCTATTCCCGCGCCGTCGCACGCGAACGAATTCAGCCCATGCGGACGAGATGCACCAGTACCTCAGCCGCCGATCGCGGTCGGTGTTCGGGCGCCGGTTGCGTCAGCCAGGCCACGAGTTCCTCCACGCGATCGGGCACGCCGTGTGTCGCACGCGCCTCGGCGGCGATAGCGGCGGTTGGACGCGTCAAGCGCTCCGTTGGCTCGGACAGCTTACTGGCCAGAAACGCGATCGGCGTATCGGCACCGTACGGCGTCCGGCCGACCAGACACTCATGCAGCACAATGCCTGACGCGTACAGGTCGGACGACACGGAGGCGGCGCCGCCGATGAGTTGTTCGGGCGCCAGGTACTCCGGCGTTCCGATAGTGGCGCCGCCCAGTCTTCCGGCGACGCCCGCGCTCGTCGCGTCGAACAGGCCCGGCGTTTTTCGCGCGTTTCGCACAACGCGCGCGACGCCGAAGTCGGTCACCTTGAGCACGCCGTTGGGTCCCAGCAGGAGGTTGTGCGGCTTGATGTCGCCATGCACGATGTTCTGATCGTGGGCCGCGCAGAGCGCGCGCATGAGCTGCCGAGCCAATGAGAGCACCGCAGGCACCGGCAAGGATCCTCGTACGCGGATCACGGTGGCGAGCGACGCGCCCTCGACATACTCCATGGTGAGAAACGGCACGCCGTCGCTCTCGCCGATGTCATGCGTCCTCACGACGTTCCGATGGGTGATCCGTCGAGCCAGCCGCAGTTCTTCGCGCAGCTGCGCGTGGGCGGCACTCTCGACGGCCACGACTTCGGGGCGTAGCAGTTTGACGGCCACGACTTCACCAAGCACGCGATCGCGCGCGCAGTACACGATGCCCATCCCGCCACTGCCAATCATCGATTCGATCCGATAGCGGTTGGCGAGCAGAAACCCGCGTTGCACTTCAACACGGGGCGCGAGACGCGCGGACACACCCCCAAACGTCAGGTCGCGCGCGACAGCGCGTCGTGACGACTTCGCGTCGTCGTGCGGTTCCGCATCGCGGCGCGATTCGTCCACCGCGACGGCGGCGGCCGTAGTCGCGCTGAGCGAATCTTTGTCCCGCAGGTCGATCAGCAGCGCGTCAAACGCTCGCGACAGCGATTCAATGTCGCCGCCACGTGCGTCATCCGAAGCGGTGGTGGCGGCAGCAGACGCCGCATAGTTACCGTCGGCGGCGCGGCGTACGGCCGCTGCCAGTGCCCGCACGGGCTGCGTGACACTGCGCGCGGCAATCCAGGCGGCCAGCAACGCGAGCAGGAACCCAAGGCCGGCCGCGGTGAAGAGGGATCGGCGAACTGCGGCCAGTGTCGCCAGCGCGTCGTCGTGAGGTCGCAGCACGGCAAATCCGCCCACGATATCGCCGCCCGCGGTGGCCAGCGACGCGGAATGCGATATCCACCGGATGCCACCAAGCGCCACTTCACTCCCGACCAATTGCGCATCACGCCCCTCTCGGGAACCGGGCGCCACCGCGATCGACGCTGCAATCCCGTCACGCAATGGATCCGTTATCGGGAGCGTTGAGGCCACCACATGCGCCTGGCCACCCGGATCGCGTGTAAAGAATACCACCTCGCTGGCGGTGGCAGATCGCACATCCGCCGCCACACCCGAGTCGATAACGCGCGTGGCCACCAAGACACCAAATGGCGCCCCTCCCGGCAGCGCCACGGGTACGGCGATTGTCTGAAAGAGCAACGAGTCGCCCGACACACCAAATCCACCGGTGACCGATCCGCGCAACGCGCCAGCCACCAGTGGGACGCGGCCGAGGGCATCGCCGGTCGCCGACGGTTCGTCGGATTTGGCGAGCAGTGTGCCGGCGCCGTCTGTAATGAACACCCATTTGGCGTCCAACTGCTCAACGGCCTCAAACGTCTGGTCAAGGATGTCGTCGCGACGCCGCTCCGCCACCAGGGTGCGGAAATACGGGCCTTGCACGAAAACGCGTGCGCCGCCGGCAAGGCTGCGCTCGCGACCGGCCAGCAACTGCGCCACGAGGTCGGCAGCCTGCTCGAGGTTGCGTCGTGCGGCGGCATCGGCCGATCGACGCGCGGCCGACGAGGCCATGAACAGCGCCATCATCACGACCACGCCGACGATGATCGCAGTGCCGGCGAACACACGCCAGGTGATACTCGAAGCGGCGCGGGCGCCTGCCATTCGCGGTACGTGGCCCGTTGTCGCGTTGGTGGTGGCGCCCCGCGATTCCGGTGACACTCAGTAGCGGTCAGCGCGCGTAGAGGCGTACGGTTTCCCGAACTTGTCGGGATGCGGCACCGGCAGATAACTGCGCGCGTCGAGCGCGACCGTCAAGCCATCCGCACCGGTGGACGACACGGTGACGGTCTGCACCGACTCCGCAGCGCGTTCATGCCATGCATGCAGACGATACGTGCCGACCGGCACACCCGTGATCTGGAACGAGCCATTCCTGGTAACCCGCGCCACGTACGGCGTATTGAGGGCCAACACGAAATTCACCATGCGCGCGTGGATGTTGCAGTAGACCGCATAGACGCCGGACCGCGCGAACAGTGTGGCGCGGGACGCACCCGTGCGATAGAGACCCAGATCGAACGCGCCCTGGGCACTGTTCGAAAATACATTGTGGCTGAACGGATCCCTGTTCGGGTACGCCACCGTGCCGCCTGCGCGGACCACTTGCACATGCGGCACGAACTCACGGTCCTTCATCATCACCACGGCGTTGTCCATCGCCGTTCCCGTTCGCACGGGCGCGCCATCGCCAACCAGATACACCACGGCCTCGGCGACATCCTGACCGGACTTCGCACCACGCTCAAGGATGATCACGGTGCCGGTGACCATGCCCTGCCCTCCAGCGCTCCGGGCTGTGAGGAGCAGTTCACCACCGCCGGTGATTGCGACCAGCAACGTGCACAGTCCCGACGACCGACGCATCAGAGTTCGATCCCGAAGAAAAGATTGAAATGATTGGTCCGTTGACGCCCACCGGGTCCCCGCGTGGCCATCGCGCGAACCTCGGCCCCGAACAGCAGTGGCGACGACGGCCGCCACTCGAGATGGGTCGCGCACGCGGTATTGCGTTGACGAACGGGTTGTCCGTTGTGCACGCGATCCGTGCCACATCCGCCACCCGTCATCACGGTCGGACGCAGTTGGGCATTGATTTGCAGCCAGCCCGCCGTGTCGGTCAGCGGGTCGCCGGTGCCACCACCTCTCGTGGACGGCGCAAAGTTCTGCCCGATGCCGCCGCCACCGAGTCCACGCAGAATTCGACCGCGATAGGCTTCGCCGCGAAGTTCCAGACCATGCGATAACCCGACACGCGCATCGGCGCTGATGGCCCAACTGGTCGTGAGCGAGTCGCCGTTCACACGAAGCCACCCGCGGTGTGCGCCGATGCCGATTTCGCCGCCGCGGTCGCCGATGCGCCCCGACGTTGTGGGTTCGTGCTCACGTCCCCATTGGGCGCGCACTCGTGATTCGACCATCGGACGCCCCGAGCGCAGACCCGCGTCGACGCCCGCCGTTTCAGCGGGATGCCGATCGCCCGTGAAGGGATTGATGACTGCACCCTGCACCGCCAGATATGCCGCATGGTCGCCCGCGCGCAGAACGCCGAGCTCGCGAGTGAGTCGCACCTGGGGCAACCAGTTCCAGAGATTGCCCGCAGCGGCGAAATCAGGAATGCCTACGGCCGCAACACTCACTGGATTGAGGTCGGAAATCAGTGGACTCTCGGCGCCGATCATCAACTCGGTGCGTGGCCAGCGGAGAAATCCACGCGCCGTACGCAGCCGGGGCGGCGGAAAGAGCGGTGGCCCGTCGGGTGTTATTCCGCCAAAGAAGTCGAGTTCGACGTCCGCCGTGAAGAAGGCACCAAGAACGCTGTCGACACTGACCGATCCACCAATGATGGTTTGCCGAACGGACAGTCCGGCGGCGCGACCGCCGGGCGAGCCGGATTCGCCACTCGCCGTACCTGGTAATTGGGCGTTGAGAGGAACTTCAGGATTGTTGGATGGTGCGGTGGTGACAAACGCGTTGGTCATCACGCGGGCGTGCAGGTCCAAACGCAGTCGGGAGCGCAAACGCACCTGGGTGGACGATTCGGTGACCAGTTGCTGACGCAAGAGAGCGATGTCGGCTTCGGCGCGCGACAATCGGGCGAGGAGCGAGTCGGTGGCCCGTGCGCGTTGCAGCGAATCGCGGGCACTCGAGTCCGCCCGCGAACTGGATTGGGCGCGCAGCACTGGTGCGGCGAGCAGCATGGCGCCCATCATGATCGCGCGCACGTACGTCTGCGCGACGCGTGCGCGGCGCATTCCCAAATTCTGATACGGCGAGGTTGGAAGCATCACCTCTCCAATCAGCGTTGCCGGACACCTGTTCGCAATACGGAGTGTGTCCGGCAACCCAACCACAGCGCGACCTAACGCACGACGGCGCTACTGAGCGGCACGAGTGTGATCCACGGTACGTTGCCCACGAGTACTGAACCCGAGCTGGCCTCTGGCCAGGCGATGAGTCCCTGCTCGCCATCCTGCGTCACAACGGCGCGACGCTGCGAGAAGGCCTCGCGCAGTTGGTGAGCGCGAAAGAGTGACGACTCGGCAACGATGAACTGCAGCACCACGCGCTCATTCCACCGATACGCGAGCACGGCAGCCGGCTCGCCCGCAATGTCGGCCGTCCACGCCGCCAACAGATGCGCGTTGGCGTTGACCAGCGGGCGGACGGGGAACGGCAGCGCCCGTCGGACAGCGTCGAGATCGCGCGCGCGCCCTGGCAGATCGCCCTGCGACACCAGTCGGTACTCGGCGAGAATATCGGCAATTGCGGGAACCGAGTTGCTGGCCACGTACGGCGGAGGATCCAACTGCGGTGACCGATTGCGCAGGACGGCGACCAACGCCAGTAACGCCACCGCCGTGAGGACGATTGCGAGACGCGTCCATTGCGTGCGACGTACCACCCCCGCGTTGACCAACGGTATTGTGCGCACGGGAACCAGCGTGACAGACAGCGCCGCGCGTACGCGATCTTGTAGTGCCGCTGTGGTGGTGGGTACCGTGCTATGTGAGAGCCGACTACTGACCGCCTGCTGCACGCGCAACTCGCTGCGACACCGTCCACATCCCAACAAATGTGCGTCGATCTGTGACGACGTCTCCACCGGCAATTCACCGTCGGCATAGGCACCCAGCAGCGTGGCCAGGACCTGATGCCGCGCTTCGCGTGCCGCGTCATCTTCAGGTGAACCCGCGGGGAACACCGCCCGTAACGAGTCGGTCATGACGGTGTCCGACGTTTCGCACCAACCGCGCGAACACCGCGCGCTGCGTGCGACGATTCCTGCGTGGCCGACACCCCCAGCGCCCACGTGGAGCGATTCTCCATGATCACGCCGGCCAACAGGCGTCGACCACGCGATATGCGGCTCATCACGGTTCCGATGGGCACGCCCACCATGTCGGCAATCTCCTGATACTTGAACCCCTCGATGTCATGCAACTCCACCGCCGTGGCGAAGTCTTCAGGAATTGCGGTGAGCGCGACCTGTAGCATTTCCGCATCGATGCGCGCGACCACCTCCGCAAAGACCGCGTCGTGCTCGCCGGCGACCAGAGCCTCGTGCACGTCTTCGAGACGACTCATCGGACACAGGCGATTACGGCGTCCGTT
>JANMRE010000103.1:0-2801 GCA_031370885.1 Gemmatimonadaceae bacterium | reverse complement strand
CGGGTCGCGAACGCGCGATCGTCCTCGGCGACCCAGACAGCGGTGTGCACGTGGAACCCCGAGTGCGGCCAGGTCAGCATGCCGGCGGCTTGGTCTTCGTCGAAGAGCGCAAGGCGCACGAACAAGCGGAGGACGGCGCGGCGGAACGCCTCCGTCAGCCGCGCCGTGTCGTGGGCGGGCCATGAGACAAAGGTGCCGTCGGGCCGGAACCCGCCGTCGGTGACGAGCAGGTGCAGGTGCGGATGCCAGTTAGCGCGCGACCCATGCGTTTGCAGGCACGCGACGATGCCGACGACCAGCTCGCGCTCCCCCGTCAGCGTGCGAATGGCGGCGGTGACGGTGCGGGCGGCGACGCGGGCGATCTCGCCGAGGAGACGGCGGCGATAGAGGCAATAGGCGCGCAGCCGCTTGGGGATGGTGAGCACCACCTGCCGGTGCGGCACGGGCGCGAGTAGCGTCGTGTCGAGCCACTGCGTCCAGATTGCGAGCCGCTTGGCGTGACAGCTCGGGCAGAAGTAGCGGCATTTGCACGAGAAGGCCAGCAGATATTCGTGCGTGCACACGTCGCAGCGGATGCGCGCGAACCCGTGGTCGAGCACGCCGCAGGCGAGGAACTTGTCAGCGACCTGTGCGACGACGGGGCGCCATGGGCCATACTCGCGCGCGAAGCGCTCGTCGTAGACCGTCTGCAGGTGATGCAGATGGTCCGACACCAACCGAAAGAGCGGCGACGCCTGAGGGCGCCGGGGTTTGTAGACGCCACGCGCCGCCGGCGCCGCGTCGGGCATGTGCGCTCCGGGACCGAGGAGCGCCGAGCATACGTCCGACTCGGGCGCGGCCCGTCACCGTTCCGTTGCGCACCAGGCATGGGCCCGCGACACGTCGGACACGCGAGCGGGTCGACCTCAAAGGAACAGTTTTCATACTGCACCTCGTGCAGCGGAACTGTGTATGGAAGTGGTCCTCGGGTGATATGGAGGGATTTCGGTCGGAAGCCAGTAGAGCCATTTTCCGTGATCGTTGCAGATGCGTGCCTTGATCAGCCCGCGTTCCCGCCAGCGAGAAATGGTCGTGCGCTCGATACCAAGCTGCTCGCTCAGCTGTCGGCGCGTCAGCATGCCGGAGTCGAGCAGGCGTTCCTTGAGGCTCCGGATCCTGGCCGAGTGGCGGACCCACCGGACGCTGTCCATGTCGAACACCGCGCCGGCGCCGGTGCGCATGCCGCGCTCGTTCAGCATGTGCGCGGCCTGGGTGTCGGTATACTCGTTCAGCAGGAGGTCGATGTGCTGTCGCACGTCTTCATGCGTGGCGCGCAGCTGTTGCGCAGTCAGTGGGCGCGGCAGCGTCAACGTGGTGGCGACCCCGCCGCGAAAGCGGACCGCCGCCGTGATCTCGCGCTGCTTGATCAGCGTGACGTCGTCCAGCAAAAGCGCGAGCATGCGTTTGCGCTCACCCGGTGGTGTTTGGGGATCGCGCCACAGGGCGGGGAAATCGGTGACGAGCGCGAGAATGCGCTGGCGTTCCGGCGCGTTGACCACCAGCTGGTCCTGCGCGCGCTGCCGCTGGTACTCTTCCTCGGCCCCGGCGAGCGCGCGCAGCGTGAGATTCCAGTCGGCCTCCTGCGAGTCGGCCACCAGACGATTGGCCGGGTCGACGTGCATGTACCGTTGCCGGGCCGCATCGGCGTTGTATTGCGCCCGCTCGACCTGTCGGTGACGCAGGCGGTCGGCCTCATCGAGCCGCGCGGTCATCTCGCGCTGCACGGCAAGGGCGACCGTCAGCGCAATCGGCGTGACGCTCTCGACGACGAGCTGTCCGACGGCCTGATCGATGCCGCTGCCCAGCATGCTCTGACAGAGCGGATCGCCGAAAAGCTCGCCACGGCCGACGCACACGTAGGTGGGCACCAAGCCATCTCTGCGCGCGTGGTAGCGCACATTCATACGACTGCCACAGAGACCGCAGAGGACCTTCCCCTGCAAGAGCGCCGAGCCTTCTCGAGCGGGTCCCGCGTTGCGCTCGTAGCCGAGGGCCTTGGCGCTTTCCTGGAGTTGCTGTTCATACCGTTCAAACTCCGCCCATGAGATGTAGGCCGGATGGGCATCGAGAATCAACACCTGCCATTGGTCTCGCGGGAGGCGTTCGTGCCGGGCCCGTCCATCGGGTTGCTTGCGCCAGCGCCCGCGGCCGTAGGCGTACGCTCCGGCATACCATGGGTTGTGCAACACACTACTGGCGCGGCCCAGGGAGAGCGGGACCCAGGCGAGTTCGTTCTTGTGCACGCCAGCGGCCACACGCGTGGGGAACAGCAGGTGTTGCTGCCGGAAGTATTGGATACTTTTGCGCAGCGTGCCGGTTCGGGCGAACGTGTCAAAGAGCAGGCGCACGGTGTCCTGCACCTGTTGGTCAGGGTCAAGCACCACGTGCCCGGTCGCATCGTACACGAAACCGGCGGGGAGGCGACAGCGCAATTCCCCGCGGCGCGCCTTGTTGAGGAGACCGCCGCGCAGACGCGCGCGAAGCACGTGGAGTTCGGCTTCGCTCATGGTTCCCTTGAGCCCGAGTAACAAGCGGTCGTTGAAGTGGGCCGGATCGTACACGCCGTCTTCATCCAGAATGAGGGTGTCCGACAGCGCACAGATCTCCAGGAGCCGATGCCAGTCGGCGGAGTTGCGCGCCAAACGGGAGACCTCCAATCCCAGCACAATCCCGGCGCGGCCCAGGCCGACGTCGGCGACGAGTTGCTGAAACCCGTCGCGGTCCACCGCGGACGCGCCCGACTTGCCGAGATCGGAATCGAT
>JANMRE010000102.1:0-3408 GCA_031370885.1 Gemmatimonadaceae bacterium | reverse complement strand
ACCGGGTGCTCCATGACGTGCGCATACTCGTCCGCGGTCAGCAATCCATCCTTGTTCAGCACGTCTTCGCGAACGCCGATCTTGCCGATATCGTGCAACCGGCTGCCGAGTTCCAGTTGCTCCTGCAACTCGGGCGGCAAGCCGAGCTCGCGCGCGATCGCCATCGCGAATCGTGACACGCGCGTCGAATGGCCCCAGGTGTACGCATCCTTGACTTCGAGCGCGTCAGCAAGCGACTGCAGTGATGCGAGGAAGAGTTCTTCGTACTTGCGAGCCTGCAACGTGACGCGCTCCTCCAGCTCGGTGCGGTAGGCGCGATTCTCGATGAGCAGTCGACGACGCTCCAGCGCTTGATTGACGCGTGCGCGCACCTCCGCAATACCGAACGGCTTCGTGAGGTAGTCGAGGGCGCCGGCTTCGAGACAACGTACGGCGAGGTTGACATCCGACACCGCGGTGATAATCACCACCGCCGTCTCCGGCCAACGCGACTGGATCTCGCTCAGCAGCGTGCCACCATCCATGCGCGGCATGCGATAGTCCGACAGCACCAGCGGCACGGGCTCGTCGTGCAATTGCACCAGTGCATCTTCACCCGAGGAAGCCTCGCGGCACGAGAATCCTTCCGCCTCCATGAGTCGCCGCAGCAAAGCGCGCAACAGCGCCTCATCATCCACAATGAGGCATCGGCGCGAGCCGTCGGTCGACGAACTGGGAGCGAGCGGCATGCTACGCTGCCGGCTTCGGCTCGTGCGGACCGTTGGTCCAGTGAGACGCAATTGGTGTGGTGGGACGGCTGCTGAGGCGCCCAACTGACACACCTGCTCGCCCCGTGCGCAGTGGAACGTTAGCTTCCAACGCTCCCGACTCGACCGAACGCACCAACCGAAGGCCATGACGCGCATCTACGACGAAGATCTTGCCGGTGGACTTTCCACCCGCGCTATTCACGCTGGCCAACGCCCCGATCCCCTGTCTGGCGCGATCATGACGCCGGTGTATCTGACGTCCACCTACGTGCAGGAGGGGATCGGACTCAACAAGGGATACGAGTACGCGCGGGGGAAGAACCCGACTCGGCAAGCGTTGGAGCGAAACGTCGCCACGCTGGAAGGAGGTCGGCACGGCCTCGCCTTCGGCAGCGGGATGGGGTGCCTCGACTCCATCATGAAGCTCTTCCGGGCCGGCGATCACATTGTGTGCGGGGAGAACGTGTACGGCGGCACGTTTCGGCTGTTCGATCGAATCCTGCGTCATATGGGCCTGTCGTTCTCGTACGTGGATACCCGCGATCCGCAGATCGTCGCGGATGCCATGACGCCGTCCACGCGCGCATTGCTCGTGGAGACGCCCACCAATCCCCTCATGTGGCTGACCGACCTTGCCGCGATGAGCGAGATCGCCAAGCGGCATCAGGCACTACTGATCGTGGACAACACCTTTGCCACGCCGGTCTTCCAGCGTCCCCTGGAATACGGCGCGGACATCGTCTGGCACTCTACGACGAAGTATCTCAATGGTCACTCTGATATGATCGGCGGGATCGCGGTTATTCTTGAGGATGATCTGGCCGACCGCCTGCAATTCATCCTCAATGCGGCGGGCGCCGTTCCTGGCCCATTTGATGCATGGCTGGCCCTTCGCGGGACGAAAACCCTGCCGCTTCGCATGCGACAACACGATGCAAACGGTCGTCAGATCGCCGCTTGGCTGCTCGATCGGCTGGGTCACGAACGGATCATCTATCCGGGACTGCCTCATCACCCGCAGCATGGACTCGCCTCGACGCAAATGTCCGGGTTTGGCGGCATGATGACGCTCGAGCTTGGATCGCAGGACAACGCCAATCGTTTCCTGCAGAAGGTCCGGGTGTTCTCCCTCGCCGAATCGCTTGGAGGCGTCGAGTCGCTCACCAACCACCCGTTCACGATGACCCACGGCTCGGTCCCCGCCGAGGTGAAGCAGGCGATGGGACTGACGGACGGAATGGTTCGGTTATCCTGCGGGGTCGAGGATGTTGAGGACTTGATCGAGGATCTCGACGGGGCGTTGGTTGGGCTGTAAGGTGAGTCGCCAGTCCCTGCTGGGGTGACGACAGACGGGAGACGCGAGACGGGAGACCTCCAACCGGCTGGACGTCTCCCGTCTTCACTCTCCCTACTCCCGTCTTCAATCGCCACAAAGGCAGAACGCGAACCATCTCAATCTGCAACCTCCTGATCAACCGGCCGTAGGCAGGGGTAACCGACCGGCCCCCCAACCCGCCCGCTCATGTCGCGCATTCCGCTCACGCAGATCTCGTCCGTCAGCTGGGAGCACCCCGCCGACCGTGCCGCCCTCAACGCACTCCGCACCATTCCGGGCTTTGGTGAAGTGGTCAAGCGCATCGCCAGTGTCTTTGGCGAGGCCGGCGTCCGCAATCTGTTCCTTGGCGATGCGGTGCTCGTCGGGTCCACCCAGCGCCCGCAACTCCACGCCCTGTACCACGAAGTGCTCGAGGCGCTGGACTGGCCCGAAACGGGGCAGCCCACTCCGCAGCTATACGTCACGCAAACTCCGATCGTCAACGCCGGTGCCGTTGGGTTCGCGAATCCGTTTATTGTCATCAGTTCAGGCTCGCTTGAGTTGCTCGAACCCGATGAACAACGATTCGTCCTGGCGCATGAAATCGGGCACATCATGACGGGACACACGACCTATCGCACCATCGCGCAGATCGTGCTGTTTTTCGGCATGAGCGCGCTGCCACTGCTGGCATCGATTGCGTTGCTGCCCTTTCAACTCGCCCTGCTCGAGTGGTATCGCAAATCCGAACTCTCCGCCGATCGCGCTGGCATGCTCGGCACGCAGGATCCGCGTGCCAGTCTCATGACATTCCTCAAGCTGGCCGGGGGACGGCCAATCGGTGATCAGATTGATCTCGATGCGTATCTCGTGCAGGCCGCCGAGTACGACGTGGGCGGATCGACGTGGGACAGCGTGCTCAAGGCGCTCAACACCGCGTTGCGTGAGCACCCGTTTCACACCGTGCGTGTGGCTGAGCTGCAGCGGTGGGAGCAGTCCGGAGCGTTCGCCAGGATTCTCGCTGGCGAGTACATACGTCGCGGGTCGGAGGCAGAGCGTCCCTATCGCGAAGATGTCCGCGACGCAACGGACTACTACACCGAACAGGCGAGGGCGGCGGCGCAAACCGTTGGCGATGCAATCGGACGTGCCGCCGATGCCTTCAAAGATGCCTTCCGATCGGCGTCGGGAACGGGTGGCGCGGCGGGCTGACAAGCATTCGGGGAAACCGCGAACGCGTTAACTTTGCCGCATGAAAATCCTGCTCATCGGCTCCGGTGGACGCGAGCACGCGCTTGCTGACGCGCTCTTGCGCGAGAACACGGTGGTCGATCTCATTGCCGC
>JANMRE010000097.1:0-5079 GCA_031370885.1 Gemmatimonadaceae bacterium | reverse complement strand
AAAACGCTCGAGAACGCCTATCGCGATGTGCGAATCGCCTTCTCTACCGAGGTGGCGCGGGAATGCGAAGCGCAGAATGTGGACTTCTTTGCTCTCCGCGACGCGGTCAATGGGACACTGGCGCAGAGCGACGGATTTTCGGACGACGCGGCAATGGTGCCGACCGGCGCCCTTCTGGTACCGATGATCGGCGTTGGCGGGCACTGCCTGCCCAAGGACGGTATCCTGCTCTGGTGGCGGGCGCAGACGGCCCCGTCGGATTCGCCGGGCCGTCCCGATCCGACAACCAGTCTCATGTTGGAGAGTCGTCGTATCAATGATTCGCAACCCAGGTGGACGATGGCCATGGCCGAGCGCACGCTCGGGTCGCTGGCCGGGCGTCGGGTCGCAGTACTGGGCGTTGCATATCGTGCCGACGCGGATGATACGCGCAACGCGCCGGGTCTTTCGTTGGTGCGCCTGCTGGCAGATGCAGGCGCTGACGTTCGTGTGCACGATCCATTCGTGCGCCCACATGACGTCAACGTCGCGGCGGCCGTCCCACCCGGCCGCTTGACATCCGATTTGTCGACTGCGCTACGTGACGCGGATGCGGTGTTTGTCTGCGTGGCCCATGCGCCATATCGCGCGGGCCTGACGGCACAGCTTGAATCGAGCACAACCTGTCGCGTAGTGGTTGATGGCGCACGGGTCATTGACCTCGATCGGTTGCACGCGCGTGGGTTGGCGGCCTTCGGTGTTGGGCGCGGACGCACGGCACCGTCGGCGGATTTCGTCTCAGCGGTCTGCGCCGCGTTTCGGGCGGTCGAGTTGGGCGTCGCCAATGAGGTGGATGCACTGGTTGGCTACTACGACGCGCAATTCCGTGGTCCGCTCGAGACGCCCTGCACGTACGACGATGTGCGTCGACTGGCAGCCACCTGTCCAACGACGTGCGCGTTGCCTGCTGCTGGCACCGTGCCCTCCGAGCATTCGCCGTCAGGATTCACCAGTCGACTGGTTGATCTGGCCATCGCCGCCTCGCGAGACGCCGCATCGGTGGGATGATGTTGGTCCACGTGGTTGGCGCGCGTCCCAATTTTCCGAAGCTCGCTCCGGTGTGGCGCGCGGCGCGTGCGCGCGGCCTGCAGCAATTCGTGGTGCACACGGGACAACACTACGATGATGCCATGTCGGCGGCCATGCTCCGTGATGTCGAGGCACCGGAACCGGATGTCAATCTCGGCGTGGGGTCGGCGAGTCATGCGCTGCAGACGGGCAGGATCATGGAAGGATTGGAAACACTCTTCCTCACGCTTCAGCCTACATGGATCATCACGTACGGTGACGTGAATTCGACGCTCGCCGCCGCACTGGTCGCGGCCAAGAGCGGTCTTCGACAGGCCCACGTCGAGGCCGGTGTGCGCTCCGGCGATCGGTCCATGCCGGAAGAAATCAATCGACTGGTGACTGACCGGCTGGCCGATCTCTGCCTGGCGCCCTCGCGGGACGCCGCCGACACGCTGGCGCGCGAAGGCGTGGCCGACGAGCGCATCGCCATGGTGGGCAACGTCATGGTTGACGCCGTGGTGCAGGCGCTCCCGCGTGCCGTGTCAACCGGTGCGACGCAACGATACGGAGAGTCTGGAGTGCATGTGCTGGTCACGTTGCATCGGCCGGCCAACGTGGATGACCCGACTCGGCTGCGCGCGATCATCGCCGCGCTTGACATCGTTGCCGAAACGCACCGCGTGGTGTTCCCGGTGCATCCGAGAACGCAGGCGTGCCTCGAGTCCGCTGGTATCACATCGACTCGCCTGACGTTCCTGCCACCGCTTCGCTACCTGGAGGTGGTTGATTTGCAACGGACGGCGTTTGCCGTGGTCACGGACTCGGGGGGGATGCAAGTGGAATCGACCGCGCTCGGTGTTCCGTGTGTCACTGTACGCACCAGCACCGAATGGGGTGAAACGATTCATCATGGAACGAATGTGCTGGTCTCCGAACCACAGCACGTGGCCGCCGCTGTGGAATCGGGTCCGATGCGCCGACGCGCCGGTCGGCCGCCGTCATGGGATGGGCATGCGGCGGAGCGCATTGTCGATGCATTGATGGCGAAATCCGGCGGTCGGCCGCGCTAGCTCACGTGCTTGGTTTTCTTCCGCAGGAAATCCATCAAAACGAACTGCCCGAGGCTCATGGTGTTCGTGAAATACGCCTTGCCCCGACTGATCTCACTCACCCGCTTCACGAACTCCACGAGGGCGCGATCCCGCGCCAGCATGAACGTATTGATCATGATGCCGCTCTTCCGACCCGCCGCCACCTCGCGCAGTGTTTCGGCGATCACGTACCCGTCCAGTCCCATGGAGTTTTTGTAGATCTGTCCGTCCGGCATCGTGAGTGCCGACGGCTTGCCGTCGGTGATCATGATGATCTGGCGCATGTCCTTTTTCTGCCCCATCAGAATGCGCCGCGCCAACTTGAGCCCTTCGGCCGTGTTGGTGTGATACGGTCCCACCTGAGATCTGGCCAACGTGGCAATGGGGATCTCTTCGGCACTGTCGTGAAAGAGCACCACGCGAATCGTATCGCCGGGGAACTGCGTGCGAATGAGATGCGTCAGGGCCAGCGCCACTTTCTTGGCCGGTGTAAAGCGATCTTCACCATAGAGAATCATGGAGTGCGAGCAGTCGAGCATCAGCACCGTCGCGCAACTCGATCGGTACTCCGTCTGACGCACCATCAGGTCGCCGTAGTCGAGATCGATGGGAACCTCCAGCGTCCCGTTGCGCGCGAGGGCATTCGCCAGTGTGCCCGCCACATCCAGATTGAGGACGTCGCCAAATTCGTAGGGCTTGCTCCACGCGTCCGACTCGACACCGGTGGACAACTCCGGCGTGTCATGGCTTCCAATGCTGGACTTGCCCAGCGATCCCAACAAATGCCGCAGCGTTTTGTAGCCCAGAAAGTCGATTCCCCGATCGGTCAGGTTGAATTGCACATCGCGGGCTGCGGCCTGCTCGAGCGATCCCTTGCCCGTTGCCGGCTGGTGCCCGGCCGGCATGCGAGCAGGGGCGTCGATGGTCAGCATGCCGTCCTGGACGAGTCGCTGCACAAGGCTATCCAGTAATTCAGCGAGCTTCTCCTCCGAAACCTCATCGCCATCGCCCCGCAGGGCCTTGAGTATTTCCGGAGTGATCTGACCCGACTCGATAAGCGCCTGCAGGATGGCCGCCTTCAGCGCATCCAGCGAGCGATCGGCGTCCTCGCCTTCATCTCCCCAAGGGCTCTGATTGCCACCGGCGAATCCGGACTGGAGCAGAAAATTGGCCAACTGATCGAGCAGCGCCTGCATGTCCACCGCGTCGGCCATCTGCGGATTGAACCTGGAATACGTATGGAACCGCATGGACACTACTCTCGGTTGGAGAACTGACAGATACCTATCTTGTTATACGCATGATAGCCGCCGCTCGATCCCGCAATCCCTTCCGGGTCCTCATCACCCACCGGAATTTTCGCATTTTCTGGATCGGTCAGACGCTTTCGTTGACTGGCTCCTGGATGCAGACCATGGCGCTGGGCTGGCTGTCCCTGCAGCTGTCCAACAGCGCCTTCGTGGTTGGCCTGGTGGCCAGCGTGGGAGCCGTGCCAGTTGTGCTGTTCTCCATGCACGCCGGCGCGTTGATCGATCGGGCAGACCGACTCAAGGTGGTCCGCATCACGCAAGCGGTATTCCTGGCGCAGGCGCTGGTTCTCTGGTTGCTCACGTGGTCCGGGAACGCTACGATTGGCAGCTTGCTCATACTGGCGTTCCTGCAGGGGATGGCAACCGCCATTGAAGTGCCGGCCCGCCATTCGTTAATCATCCAGTTGGTGGGTCGCGAAGATCTGCAGTCGGCCATCGCGCTCAATTCCAGCGGATTCAATCTGGCGCGCATCGTGGGACCGGCGATCGGTGGTCTGGTCATTCATCGTTTCGGGATCGCGTGGTGTTTTGGGCTGAATGCCCTGAGTTTTGTGGCCGTGCTGTGGGGGCTTCTGCTGATTCGTCTCCCTGAGGTTGCGTCGGCGTTTGCGGGAGAACGCCTGCGCGATGTGCTCGCCGCCGCCACGCGGGACGCGAGAGCGGGTCTCAAGCATCTGGACCAACCGGGAGTAGTCCGCGATCTGCTGGCGCTGGTCACCATGGGGGCCATCTTCGGGGCGCCCTTTATCACCCTCATGCCGGTGATGGCCCGCGACCGTCTTGGTCTGAACGCCAGCGGATTTGGCGTCCTGCTGGCGTCACTCGGCGTGGGTGGGCTTGTTGGCGCGCTCACTATTGCCGGCCCGGCCACGCACTGGAACCGCAGCCGGGTCATGCGTGCAACCGGACTGGCATTTCCCGTCCTGGTGATCGTGCTGGCTTTCACCTCGAACGCGCGTCTGGCCGAGCTGCTGCTGTTTTTGATCGGCGTGGTGATGATCATGTTCAACGCGTTGACCAACGGCATCCTGCAAATGCGGGTACCCGAGGAGTTCCGCGGTCGACTGATGGCGTTCTATTCGCTGGTGTTCGTGGGCTTGTCGCAGGTGGTGGGTGCATTCGCGGTGGGTGCGGTTGCTGGGGCCGTGGGCGTACATTGGGCCGTTGGAGGATCGGCATTGTTGACGCTTGGATTCGCGGCGTGGACATTTGCGAAGTCGCCCGAGCTGGCGCGAATTTGACCAATACCTGCGCTGCACATCAACTTCGTCCCCCGTCTCCGATACGTCGTGTGAATTGACGGTGCACGCTGGAGAGACCATGGGCATCGCGGGACCGTCTGGTGCGGGCAAGACTACCCCTCAATCTCTACCCTCACCCCTGACCCCCATAAGCACTAACCTAAGGAATTGAGCAGTTCCTGCGCCGTTTCGCACCACATGGCCCGCGTGCGTTCGCCGTTGGCCAACAGCGGGCCCAAGTCGGGGGCGGCGCGGAGGAAGGCGGAGGGCAAGAGGGGGCGACTCAGGACGGCCAGCACGGCATCACGCGCCTCGAGAAACTCGCGCCAGTGGCTGCGACGGGGTGAGCGCGAATCCCCAGGGGGAAAAAAAGCGGGCTTCGTGGAG
>JANMRE010000038.1:0-1306 GCA_031370885.1 Gemmatimonadaceae bacterium | reverse complement strand
GGGGTCGCTGCACATGACCGTGCAAACGGCGGTGCTCATTGAAACACTGGTGGCGCTGGGCGCTGATGTGCGTTGGGTGTCGTGCAACATTTTCAGCACGCAGGACCATGCCGCGTCCGCGGTGGCGGTGGGTCCGCATGGTACGGTGAGCGCGCCCAAGGGCACACCGGTGTATGCGTGGAAGGGTGAGACGCTTGAGGAATACTGGTGGTGCACCGAGCAGGCGCTGATGTGGAACGATGGTACGGGCCCCAACTTGCTGTTGGATGACGGTGGTGATGCGACGCTGCTGGTGCATCGCGGTGCCGAGTTCGAAAAGGCCGGAACGATTCCGTCGTTTGACAGCGACAACGAGCCCGAAGAGTGGGGTGTGATTCTTGACCTGCTGCGCGCAGAGAAAGCGAAGGACTCGGGCCGGTGGACGAAGGTGTTGGCCGGCATTCGTGGTGTATCGGAAGAGACCACGACGGGCGTGCATCGTCTGTACGAAATGGAGCGCGCGGGTACGCTGGCCTTTCCGGCCATCAACGTGAACGATGCCGTGACCAAGTCGAAGTTCGATAACCTGTACGGCTGTCGCCATTCCATTGTGGACGGACTGAATCGCGCAACCGACGTGATGCTGGCTGGCAAGATTGCCGTGGTGATGGGTTACGGCGATGTGGGCAAGGGCTGCGCGCAGGCGCTGAAGGGACAGGGTGCACGCGTGGTGATTACCGAGATTGATCCTATCTGCGCGTTGCAGGCGGCGTTGGAGGGCTATCAGGTAACGACGCTGGAAGACATCGTTGACACCGCCGACATCTTCATTTCGGCCACGGGCAACAAGAATGTCATTGCGGTGGAGCACATGAGTCGCATGAAGGACAAGGCGATTGTGGCGAACATCGGCCACTTCGACAACGAAATCGACATGGCCGGTCTCAAGAAGGTGGAAGGGATGAAACGCATCAACATCAAGCCGCAGTACGACGAGTTCGTGCTCCCGAACGGGCGCTCCATTCTCATTTTGGCGGAAGGGCGCCTGATGAATCTGGGTTGCGCGACGGGTCATCCGAGTTTCGTGATGAGTGCGAGCTTCACGAATCAGGTGCTGGCGCAGCTGGACTTGCACGCGAATGCCGACACGTACGAGAAGAAGGTGTTCACGTTGCCGAAGCATCTGGATGAGAAGGTGGCGCGACTGCACCTGGACAAGTTGGGCGTGAAGCTGACAGTGCTCACGACGGAGCAGGCGACCTATTTGGGTGTGGACAAGAACGGGCCGTTCAAGTCGGATCATTACCGGTACTAGGTCGCGCAAATG
>JANMRE010000010.1:0-1753 GCA_031370885.1 Gemmatimonadaceae bacterium | reverse complement strand
CGCTCGGGCCGGTCGCCGGGAACAAACAGCAACGAACGAACACTCATGGCAACAGGCGCTCCACGCGCGACCACTCGGAAAGCGTCCACACACGCGCGATAATGGCGGTCATCTCGGCGTCGCTGGCCCCGCCCGCATACGCTGCCAGTTGGCGCGCTTTGTGCTCGATCTCCGGCCGACTGAGCGTGTTGCCAGGATCACCTTTTGGTTCGTCCACACGTCCCTGCAATACGCGACCGTCTGCCGTGCGTACGGTGACCCTGCCAAGCCAACGCGTGGGATACGCGTCATTGACCTCAGCGTCCAGCACCATGCGCACCTTGTCGCGCAGGCCGAGCACGCGCTCATCAAGGTAATGTGCATCGAATTCCAGCGGACCAGCGCGGTCGAATATGGCGATCATTGCCAGCACCGAACCCATCGAGAACTTGCTGTGATGCACCGTGCGTGGGTTCGTCACCTGCCCCAGCACATCAATCGCGCCCTGGTGGACATGCGCCGTCACCTCGTCCAACTGGTCCGCTCGCAACGCGTGCGTGTGCATAACCTGCTGCAGCGCATCGGCTGCCGGGTGCGTGTGCCGACACGAGGCATGCCACTTGAACGACGTTTCCGCCAACGCCCACCGTTGTCCCAATCGCTCGGTGAGTCGGCGCGGATCTGCATCGGTGGACATGCCGGCGGCCATGCCCTGCGGTCCCTCAAGAATATGTCGCGCACCGGTGAACCCATCGGCCGCGAGGTAGGCCGCCAACAATCCATCGGCTGCCGCCTTCGCCGTATGCAACTGTTTGCTGTCCGCCGCGTCGCGCAAGAATTCCCACAAGCCAGCAGCTTGCGTCCCGGCCGATCCAAACGCGTGCAGCATCTGATCGGCATTGAGGTTGAGCAATTGTCCCACCGAAGCGGCCGCAGCAACAGTGCCCGCCGTCCCGGTGGTGTGAAACACCTTGTAGTGAGAGCGACCAAGGAATTCGCCAACCCGAATGCCCACTTCGTAACCCGCCACAATCGCCGTGAGCAGGTCCCTACCCGACGCGCCAATCGCCTGCGCCACGGCCAAAGCCGGCGGAATTACAACCGCGCCGGGATGGAACACTGAGCCGTTGTGCACATCGTCCTGTTCAGCCACGTGCGACGCGGCCGCATTCACCATTGCCGCAAACACGGGCGAGGTGCGGGCACGCGACATCAGCACTTCGGAGCCTGGCTCCGCCACTCCTCGCACCGGACCCATCTGCGCCGCGAACCAGGCAATGCTTTCAACGGCGCGCGCGTTACGACCGGCCAACGCCGATCCTACCCAATCGAGAAACAGATCTTCCGCGCGACGCACCACCGCATCGGGGATATGATCGAAGCGCAGGCTCGCGGCAAAAGAAGCGAGCACCTCACCCGGCGACTCCGTGTCGCTCATACTCGCGCCGACAAGAACGTCACGCGTTCAAAACGAGCGGGGCAGGCCCAGCACATGCTCGGCGACATAGCTCAGGATCAAGTTGGTGGAGATGGGCGCCACCTGATACAGGCGCGTCTCGCGAAACTTACGCTCCACATCGTACTCGCAGGCGAACCCAAACCCACCGTGGAACTGCAGGCACGCGTTGGCCGCCTCCCAACTGGCTTTCGCCGCCAGATACTTGGCCATGTTGGCCTCTGCCCCACACGGCAGGTGCGCATCGTACAGGCGACACGCCTCCCACCGCATCAGACTCGCCGCTTCAACCTCGATATGCGCCTCGGCGATCGGGAA
>JANMRE010000496.1:0-1200 GCA_031370885.1 Gemmatimonadaceae bacterium | reverse complement strand
CCCTGTATCCGTCTCGGACACTACCGCCGCGCGCGATACGGGTCAAACTCGCTTCGATTAACCGAAGCGTGGCCGTTCAGTCAATATCATTCAGGAGTTGCCGAAGCCTATGGAGCAACTTCACTCCTGATGGCGTCAGCGAGTACATCATGTAAGGCCGCTCTGCGTCGTGCTGTCGCCGGTCCAGCAGGTGGGCCGCTTCGAGGGCGCGCAACGTCTCCGACAGCGTGGAACTGCTGATCCCGGTCAGAACGTCTGCAATATCATGGTAGCGTACCTGACCGCGACCATGAATGGCATTCATCACCACCAGCGAATAGCGGCGACGGATGATCCGCATGAGATCGTCCACACCACAGTAGCACGTGGACGCGTTCGCATCACCCGGTTCGGCGCACCCGCACGGTGGGAGGTCTCGCGCCTGCACGGTGTGTGATCGTTCCGCCACATTACGCTCCGGTTCCTTCAATAAGATCGAGGATCGAGAACAGGCGCTCCCGCACAATCGGGGCCCCGAGACAACGTCGCGCCACGCCATGGCGGTCGCAAGTCCGGTGCGCCCTTCCCTGCGACTGACCAGCGCGTCAGTTTGGGACGATGTTGCAGCGTTCCGAACTTCGCTTCCTCCTGCCACGTCGGATCGCCTGCGGCGCGTTTCGCGTCATCGGCATGCTGGCCACGGCGCTGGTCGCCTCTTGTGCCGGTGAGCGCTCGACGCGTGATGGGCACTCGCTGGTTGCCGCACTGGAGAGCGATCCGGGGCATCTCAATCCGGCCATCACCACGAATGGCGGCATCCATACCGCGTCCGGGCTGCTGTACGACGGTCTGATCGCGCTTGACAGTACGCTCGCGCCGGTTCCCGCGCTCGCCGAACGATGGGAAGTCTTCGACGGGGGTGCTCGCTATCGGTTTCATCTTCGCCGGGGCGTTCGCTGGCACGATGGACAGCCGTTCACGGCAGCGGATGTGAAGTTCACGTTCGACAGCCTGCTCCTGCGCTTTCATGCGCGCACCCGCGCATCGATGTCGCCGGCACTGTTGCGCGTGGACGCCTTGGACGACTCGACGGTCGAGTTCCGCTTTCGGCGTCCATATGCGCCGCTGCTGCAACAACTCGACGTGGTCGAGGCGCCAATTCTTCCACGGCATCTTTACGCCGGCAGCGATCCGCTGCGAAACGGCGCGAACATCGCACCG
>JANMRE010000763.1:0-3641 GCA_031370885.1 Gemmatimonadaceae bacterium | reverse complement strand
GTGTTGCCGATGGTCGATTCGACCACCCGCGCCGGACGCGCCATCGTCCGCGTGACGGGCGACGGCGCACTGCGACCCGGCATGTATGCCGATGTGCAATTGGAAGCCACCCGTCTTACCAATCGGCGACTGGTACCGGCCCGCGCCGTCATTGAACGCGATGGTCGTCCGTTGGTGTTTGTCGTGAAGGATGGCCGCGCTCAATGGACGTACATCCTGCCAGGGCGCAGCAACGGGGTCGACACCGAAGTGCTCCCCGACTCCGTCACCGGACAGATTCCAGTGCATGCCGGTGATCAGGTCATCGTGGAAGGGCATCTCACACTCACGCACGACGCACCGGTGCGCATCACCGCCCCGCGCGAGCAGACGCCGACCGATTCGTCGGTGCGTCGTCGCCCCAAGGCGTAAGGACAACGCCGGTGTCTATCGCTGCATTTGCTGTCCGTCGCCCGGTTGCGACGGTTGCTGCAGTTCTGGCGGTCGTGCTCATGGGGTCGGTGTCGCTCAGTCGGCTGCCGGTGTCACTGCTGCCCGACGTGTCACTACCCGTCCTCACCATTCGCACCGTGTACACCGGTGCAGCGGCCCCTGAAGTGTCGCGCTTTGTGGCCGAACCCATCGAAGAGGCCATCGCTGCAACACCTGGTCTCGTGGAACTGCGTTCGGTGAGTCGCAACGGAGAAGTTACCACGACCGCGCGATTCGCCTGGGGCACCGACATGCGCGGCACCGTGCTCACCGTGCGCGAACATCTCGACGCAGCGCGTGGCCAACTTCCTGAACGCGCCGAACGTCCAACTCTACTTACGAGTGATCCGGGCGAACGACCCATCGCCGTGCTTGCGCTCAAAAGCGATGAGTCCAAGGGTGGCGGCGATCTGCGCAGCCTGGCGCGCACCGCGTCAGACGTGCATGCGCGCCGACTGGAACAGATTGAAGGTATTGCCAGTGTGGCCGTGGTGGGCGCACCGGAAGATCAGATTCGTGTGGATCTCGATCCCGACCGGCTGCGCGCACTCAACCTCACACCGGAAGATGTCGCGGCCGCCATTCGCGCGCAGAACGCCACTGGCGCCGGTGGCACCATTCGCAAAGGGCAGTTTCGATTCTCCGTTCGCGCACTCACCGAGTTTCGTACACCGGCAGAAATTCTCGATACGCCGGTGGGACCCGTCGGGTCGGGGATCACTCTGCGCGACGTGGGCACTGTAGCATTGGGATTGGCCGATCCGGTAACCATGACGCGCCTTGATGGCGCTCCGGCCATTGGCCTGGTGGTGTATAAAGACGCGGGCTCGAACACCGTTGCCGTCACCGGCCGCATGCGCGAGGCCATCACGCAACTGCAAACTGAGTTTGGCGGTATCAACATCAACGTGGTCGCGGCGCAAGCCGATTTCGTTGAAGACGCCCTGTCCAACCTCGGCCAGGAAATTGTCGCCGGCGGCCTGCTGTCGCTGCTGGTGATTCTGCTGTTTCTGCGTGACTGGCGCGTGTCACTGGCCATTGGACTGGTCGTACCCCTGTCAGTACTGGTGGCACTGGTTGGACTGCAAGCCATGAATGTGTCCATCAACGTGCTGTCATTGGGAGGACTGGCATTAGGCACTGGTTTGCTTGTCGATACCGCCATCGTGGTGGCCGAGGCCGTGGGCCGACGACGCGATGAAGGGATGTCGCTGATAGACGCCGCCATTGCCGGTACCGATGAAGTGGCGGCACCGCTGTTTGCCGGAACGCTCACCACGGTGCTGGTATTCGGACCTATCATCTTCGTGCGCGGACTGGCCGCCGCGCTGTTCCGCGACCTGTCGTTGAGTGTCGTCACGACCGTGGCGGCGTCACTGCTGTTGGCGCTCACACTCATGCCGGTAATGATCGTAGGCCGTCGCCGCAGTGTGCGGGCCATGCAAGTGGCACCACCCCCGGCATCCACCAGCACACTCAACAAAACACTCGACCGCTGGGGTGCCACGCTCAGCGCGTGCTACGAGCACGGCATGGTGTGGTCGCTCAATCACGTGAAGTCGGTATTCGCACTGGCCCTGCTGCTGGTGGCAATCACCGGTGTGCTCATCTACACGCTGCCAAAGGAAATTCTGCCACGGGTTGATGAAGGCGTGTTGGTGGCGCAGTTGCAGTTGCCAGAGGGCACCAGTATCGAAGCCACTGCTCAGCAGGTGGGCCGCGTGGAACAGGCCTCGCGCGCGCTGGGCGCCACGGGGATGTACGCGCGTGTTGGCAAAGCCACCGATGAGGAGATTCTGGGTGGCGCCGATCCCGGTTCCAGTTCCACCGCACAGCTCATCGTGCCCGTGCCGCCGTCTGCAGACGCCGCCGAGTTTGCGCAACAGTTGCGTGCATCGCTGCCCGACTTGAGCAATGGCGCACTGGCGCTGGATCTTGCCGGTCAATCGGAGTTCGGCTCTCTGATCGGCCGCGAGGGGCGACTGGTGCGCGTCGAACTCTCGGCGGCATCTATCGCCGAGTCGCAACGCTGGGCCGATACGGTGCGCCGCACGTTGCGCGCGCTGCCATCGTTGAGTGATGTGCGCGACGCGTACGCTGAAACGCAGCCCATCGTGGAAGTCACGCTGGAGCGCACGCGTTTGGCCGGGCGAGGCATTGCGCCGCAGCAGGTGGCCAGTGCGCTGGCTGGTGCGCTTGGTGGTGTGAACGCCAACGACCTGCGCGAAACCGACAAACGCACACCCATTACGGTGCGCTACGCTGGTGTGCGCAATGAACAGCTGGAAACAGCGCTGCAAACGCCCATACGCGGCGTGCCACTGGGACAACTGGTGCAGGTGCGGGAAACCCGCGCGCCGCTGGAGGTCATTCGTATTGGGCAGCGTCCGGTAACCATCATTGAAGGACTGGTGGAAACCGGTGGCACGGCCAAGGCCACCGACGATGTGTTGTCGCGCATGGCGTTGTTGAATTTGCCCAGCGGCGTAACCTGGCAAGTGGCAGGTGCTGACGCCGAACGCCAGCGCACGAGCGATGAACTGGTGCTGGTGCTGGTGTTGGCGGCGCTGTTGATGTTTCTGGTATTGGCCGGCGAGTTTGCCAGCTTCACCATTCCATTGGTGGTCATGCTCACCGTGCCGCTGGCCGGCGCCGGCGCGGTGATCTTTTTATGGATAACGGGACAGTCACTCAATGCCGTGTCGCTGATTGGTATTGTGGTGATGATCGGTATGGCCGACAACGAGGCGGTAGTGAAGCTCGATGCCATTCGCAAGTTTCGTGAAGCGGGGCATTCAATACACGACGCGATTCTACTGGGCGGGCAGCAACGGTTGCGCGCCATTGCCATGACCTCCATTACCACGGTGACAGGCGTGTTGCCGCTGGTGTTCGGGTGGGGCAGTGGCGGGGCGCTGTATCAGCCGTTGGCGGCGGGAATTATTGGCGGGTCGATCAGTGCGCTGCTGGTGACGTTTTTCTTATTGCCCACGGCGTATGCGGTTTTGGAGAGACGGAAGACAGAAGACGGGAGACGGGAGACGACCGGGACTCTGGCAGGCGTTGCGTGATTCGCTTTGCGGCGCATCGACCTGCTGTGGTGTGGGCGGCGTGCATCGCGCTGCTCATTGCCGGCGGTATTGCGTTCTCGCGATTGCCATTGGCGACGC
>JANMRE010000748.1:0-2167 GCA_031370885.1 Gemmatimonadaceae bacterium | reverse complement strand
CTCCCGCCCTCGCGGATCGACGAACTGTCCGAGCCCTTCGGCAACGCGGTCAATCAAACGCGATCCGCCCCGTGACGGATACCGTCGGAAGCGACGTTGTCGTTGCGCCCGGAACAGACGCTGCATTGGCCGCGTCGCCCTCATCCGTGATGAGCGATGCGAACGGCGCACCGATTTCACCGCATGGAATCGTTCACCGCGGTGGCACGGCGAATGCCACGGTCGCGGCGTTGCACTCCAGGTTCGGCCCCGCCATTGGGCGCCACGAGGTGGTCTGGGGTGAGACCACGGTGTTCCTGCAATCGGACACCGTGCACGAAATCATCCAATGGCTCCACGACGAGCCGACGCAGCGATATAACTATCTGGTGGACGTCACGGCGGTCGAGTACCGCGATGCCGGTCGACCGCTGGAAGTCGTCTGGCACCTGCGCGCGCTCGAACATCGACGCTTTCTCCGTCTCAAGGTGGAATTGCCGAAGCGCGGCACGCTGTCAGCGCCGTCGATTGTCGACATCTACGCCGGTGCGGATTGGTTGGAGCGGGAATGCTTTGACATGTTTGGTATCCGGTTTGAAGGACATCCCGACTTGCGACGCATCCTGCTGTGGGACAGCTACCGCGAAGGATTCCCGCTCCGGAAGGATTTCCCGTTGCGCGGCCGTTTCTCCCGTGCCGAGCAGCTCAAGCAGGCGCTCGCCGCCGATCCGGCGGCGCGCTATTCGATGGAGGAACTCCAGATCGCCGAGGCGTTTGACTCGCTGCCGGAGGACATGAAACAGCAACTCGCCGTCCCCCGTGTGAACGCGGTGGACGACCGCGCGTGAGCACGCGTCGCACCATCGAAGTGGCGCTCGGCACCAGCGGGCTTGACGCGAACGGGCAACCGATCCGCGCTCCGTTGGCACGGCACGGACAGAGCGCGGTGGCGCTTGAGGCGATGCCGAACGCCGAACCGGAGCTGGAGTCGGATCACATGCTGATCAACATCGGGCCTCAGCATCCGGCAACGCACGGGGTGCTGCGACTCGTGCTCGAACTCGATGGCGAAACCGTTGTGCGGTGCATTCCGCACATCGGCTATCTGCATTGCGGGTTCGAGAAGATGGGCGAGTACCGTCAGTACAATCAGATCATCCCCTGGACCGATCGGGAGGACTATCTGAACTCGCCCGGGAACAATGTGGCGTTCGTGCTGGGCGCCGAACGCCTGTTCGGTGTGGAATGCACGCCACGGGCGACCGTCCTGCGCGTGATCCTGATGGAACTCTCGCGCATCATGTCGCACGTTGTGTGGCTTGGCACGACGTCGGTGGACATTGGCGCGTTCACGCCATTTCTCTGGCTCTATCAGGAGCGCGAGAACATCTACAACCTGCTCGAGGGATGGGTGGGGGCGCGACTCACCACCTCTGCCACTCGCGTGGGTGGCATGGCGGCCGATCTGCCGAATGGCTGGCTGGATGGACTGCGGGCGTTTCTGCGAGGCTTCCCCAAGACGCTCAACGAATCCGTGAACATGCTGGAGACCAACGGTATCTGGGCGGGTCGCACCGTCGGGTTGGGGGCCCTCAGCGCCCAAGAGGCCGTGAATGCCGGTCTGTCCGGCCCGATGTTGCGCGCCTCCGGCGTGGCGTACGACGTGCGGAAGGACTTCCCGTATCTCGAGTACGAGACGTACGACTTCGACGTCGCTGTGGGAACGACGGGTGACGTCTATGATCGGTTTCTGGTGCGCGTCGAAGAGATGCGCCAGAGCGTGCGGATTCTGGAGCAGGCGGTGCGTCGGCTTCCCGAAGGCCCGATCAACATCGACGATCCGCGGCTCATTCTGCCGCCCAAGCACAAGGCGACCAGTGAAATGGAGTCGATGATACATCATTTCAAACTGGTGATGGAAGGTCCGCGTCCCCCGGCGGGCGAGTGCTACGTGGCGGTGGAAAGCCCGAAGGGTGAGAAAGGGTACTACTTCGTGAGCGACGGCACTGCGAAGCCCGTGCGTTGGCGCATCCGTCCGCCGTCGTTCGTCAACCTGTCGGCCATTTCCAGGATGGTCGAGGGCCACTTGCTGTCCGACGTGATTGCGATCAACGCGAGTATCGATATCGTGATGGGAGAGATCGACCGGTGAGTCACGGACCGTCGGCCAGCGGCGGCGCGTTGGTTG
>JANMRE010000728.1:0-10354 GCA_031370885.1 Gemmatimonadaceae bacterium | reverse complement strand
CGCCGGAAGCATTTACGCCGACCACGCGATCGCGCACGAACGTTGCACCGGCGGCAACTGCTTGCTGAAACAGTCGCGCCCCGAGTGCAATCCCGTTAAGAAAGCCGGCACGCCGGACATGGAGTGCGCCAATCGCATCGTTGGCGAGAAAGGGAAATGCGCGACGTGCCTGATCGCCGAGCAGCAGATCGGCGCCCGTCGGTTGGTCGCCAAATCCCTCGGACGGCGATGCCAAATACGTTTCCGAGTCACGATGGACGCGCAGCGGTCCCATTCCCAGCGCAGAGACGTCACGCGCAGTGGACTCCAGGTGCGCGACCTGCGCCGCATCGGCGGTAGCGAACAGGTATCCGCGCCGATTCATGCGAAAGACGTTGCCGCTCTCGGCCGCGCTTTCCTCGAGCAGGTCAATGCTCCGCGAGACGAATCGCAGCATGGTATCGTCCGGACCGGGCCACCAGTTCCGGTAGCCTTGCGTGCCCTTGTCGCTCGTCAGCGTGAGCGGCTCGCGCTCATCGATGAGCACGACGCGGCGAATGCCTTGACGCACCGCGAGGTGCCACGCGGCCGCCACGCCGGCTATTCCCGCGCCGCAGATCACCACATCAGCCGACTGTCTCATGGTGATCAAACATAGGCGGACACGCTCGGATCCGCATACAGGCGCGAGTTTTTCGGCGGCGCGACCAAGTCGCTCGGCGCTCGTTCCCGATTTGACGCCGTTCACGGCTTTCATCTCGACTCAACTTTCCCCGACGGCACGAAGTCGACGCGCCAGATCGTCGTGCCGAGCGTGCGGACCGCCGGGTACGCGACGCGCTTTCCATCCGGCGACACCGTAACCCCTTCGTCATTCCTGCCGTAGAAGGTCGGCGCCTCCTTCGGATCGACCGGCACGCGCATCAGCACTCCGTCGCGTGCGCCGGTGGGGATCCCGATCAATACGAGCGACCGATTGTCGCTCGTCCATCGCATCGACCAGAGCTTCGTCGCGCGAGGGTTGAGGATCACGGGGGCTCCGCGTGGCGCCCCCGCCTCGTCAACGTGAATCACGGACAGCGAGGGCTCGGCGGATTCGCCGGTAACTGCGAGCGTGGTCCCGTCGAACGACCAGGCGAGTTCGAAGCGTTTATGACGGCTGGATCGAACGGTGATGAGCTTGTGCGTCTTGCCCGTCGGACCGCGGGCCGCGAATACGGTGACTGAGTCGTTCGACGAGACTGCCCACGCTACCAGATCGCCATGCGCCGTCTCTGCCTTGCCGCTGTCGGATTTGGCGAAGCTGCGAAGAAGCGAGGATTTTCCATCCGCCGTGATCGCGCGAAGCTCAACCTGCTGACCGTTCGGGATCCAGACGAGGAATCGATCACCGTCTCCTTTACCCCAGGTAGCGTTCGGGGCGAGTAGTTTGATCGCGCCGCTGCGTGCGTCGGCGGTGTACAGAGGACTTCCAGTTGAACGATTCGCAGGCAGTGGTCCGCGAAAAAAGGTCGTGGCGTACCCCACCACGCCCTCCCATCCGATCCATCGCGCGTCTGCCGGGAGAAGTACGTGACGGCCTTCGCGACCGGCCGTGTCGAGAGTGGCGACGAAGTGCCCGACTGAGTCTTTTCCGTCGATGAGGAGGGTCGAGTTGTCGGCCCAGCCATTGACCCATGCGTACCGCGATGAGGCGAGCGCGCGGGTGGCTCCGCCGTCCAGCGTCAGCAAGGAATTCTCATATCGTTGGTTGGATGTAGTGGCGTACATCCCTCCATTCGCACCGCGTGGGAAGTACAGGCCCATGTCTCGCGTCACGTCGGCCGAGCCGACCATTCGATCCTTCGCGTCATACAGTTCGACCCGCTTGATGCCACCTCCCTCGGCGTCGCTGCGGCGAACGAGTGCGATGTGCAGGTCAGTGTTCGGAAAGTAGGGCATCGCTGCGGCGTTCTGGTATGCCCTGGTCTCCTCCCCGCCGTTGACACTCACTCTGTACCATACGCCGTGTGGAGGCGGAGTGATGCCCCAGGTGCCCTCGGCGAAGTAGATGGTCTTTGCATCGCGCGACCACATGAGTGCCGGCCTTGTGGCCATGTTCTTCAGCAATGTGCGAGCCGTTCCTCCGGTCGCTGGCACGGCCTTCCATGCGTTCTCGTTCGGCGCGATGTACGCCACCCACTTCCCGTCGGGCGAGACTGGCCCAATTACCGGCGTCTCATCGGTTGAGATTTGCCGCGGCGTCGATGTCGCCGTGCCAGTCCTCGGGTCGATTGCCACCGTCATCACGTACGTCCGATGCGAGCCGTCGCGCGATGCGCGGTCAGATAGGAAAGCCAGCCGCTCGCCGCTGGGAAACCAGATGGGAGACTTGTCGGTGTACCCGGCCGACAACAGCCTGGTCGGCTTTGCATGTCCGTCGGCCGGCATGATCCAGATCTCGTTTCCGGCTTCCACGGTGAGCCAGCGGCCATCCGGCGACGCGCCAACCCCGCGGAACTGCATGCTGTCGAGCGAGATGATCTTGTGAAAGTTCTTGGCCGTCGGCTCGACGCCTGGCTGCGCGCTCGCATTGCGCGGTGCAGCGAGAGAGAGAACGGTGACGATGTTGAGGAGACGTGTGCGCCACATAGGAGCCTCACAGAGGGTGGGTGTACGGCTCTCCATTATCAATGCGCATGCCGCGCACCCATTCTCGTGCAACCGAAAAGACGATAGAGAGTTGCGAGTTCTCGGGCGTCTGGACCACACGTTGCTGCCGTTACGCCCCGCTACACTCGGCGGTCTACTTCGCACCACTCTCGTCGTCCTCCCGTTTGAGAATCCGATCGAGTCGCTGTCGGGATATTTCGAGCAGCCGCGCCGCCTGTGTCTTGTTGCCCCCGGTCGCGTTGAGCACGCGGACGACGTGCGCGTGAACAGTGGCGGAGACGGAGAGGTCCTCTGCGCCTTCGCCAGGAGTCATCGAGAGGCGCGAACGCGGGTCGAGCGCGAAAAGCTCATGGGAGAGCGCGAGGGTGCGCGACAGAACGAGCGCGCGTGTCAGAGCATTCTCCAACTCCCGCACGTTCCCCGGCCATTCGTATGACTCCAGCAATCGCATCACCTCGTCCGGGATGAACGCGCCCGGCTTGTGCAGCACATGCGCGGCGCGCGCAAGCAGTTTCTCCGCCAGCATGCGGATGTCTCCGGGCCGATCGCGCAGCGGCGGGATGACGATCTCCACCACGCGGAGCCGGAAGTACAGGTCTTCACGCATGCGTCCATCGCGCACGAGTTGCTCAAGTGGGCGATGGGTCGCCGCAATCACGCGCGCGGTCACCTGCCGCGGTTTCTCCGCACCAACCGGGTAGATCTCTCCTTCCTGGAGCACGCGGAGCAGCTTCGCCTGGCAGGCCATGCTGACATCGCCGATCTCGTCGAGGAAAATGGTACCCATTCCCGCCAGCTCGAACCGTCCCTTGCGGTCGCTCGTCGCGCCCGTGAAGGCGCCGCGCAAGTGGCCGAACAGCTCGGACTCGAACAGTGCTTCCGGCACGGCGGTGCAATTGACAGCGATGAATGGTTCGTCCGCCCACGGCGAGTTATAGTGGATGGCGCGCGCCACGACTTCCTTCCCGGTGCCGGTTTCGCCACGCACGAGCACCGGTGTCCGCGTTGCCGCGACCGACGCGATGATCTTCGAGATCTCGATCATCTGCGGATCGGAGCCAACAAGACGCTCCAGCTCGTACGGCGTCGCCGCTTCGCTCGCGAGACGACGCACCTTTTTCCGGAGCGCACGATCGCGAATGCAGCGCGCGAGCACGAGCTCGATCTGATCGAGGTCGAGAGGCTTTACCAGAAAGTCGTACGCCCCGCTCTTCATGGCCGTGAGCGCGGTGTTCATATCCTGATGCGCGGTCATGACAATCACGTCGATATCCGGCGCCAGCTCACGCAGCCAGGATAACAGTTCGAGTCCGCTCACCTCGGGCATTCGCACGTCGGTGATCACGATGGCTGGTGCGATGTCGTGCAGTGAGCGCATCGCCCGTTCGGCGCTTTCCACAGTCGTCGGCTCATAGTTGAGCATCGTGAGCTGTCGTTCCAAGCTCTCGCGCACGCCGCGGTCGTCGTCGACAACGAGGATGCGATGCGTCATGACACCGGGATTGGAAGCGATACGATGAAGGCGGCTCCCCTGAATCCGTCAGTCGCCGCGTCACAGGCAATGCGACCGCCATGATCGCGCGCCGTGCGGAGCGCGAGGGGGAGCCCAAGCCCGGTGCCGTCGTGCCGCGAGGTATAGAAGAGCCGAAAGACGTCGTCGCGCTTGTCGGCGGCGACGCCGGGACCGTCGTCGGCGATGGTGACGTCAACCCACGACACGCCGTCATCGTCTCGACGTGTGACCAACGACACCCCGACGCGCCCGCCGCGCGGCTGCGCTTCCGCCGCGTTGAGCAGAAGATTCATGAACATCCCGGAGAGGAGCTCGGGGTCGCCGATCAGGTAGGTCGACGCGCGATTCGGCTGACGTTCGACGACGACGTTGCGCTGTTCGAGTTGCGCGCGGAGAGCGGCGACCGAGTGATCGATCACTTCATCGAGACCGAAGGGGCGGCCTGTACCAGGTTGGCGCGCCAGCTCGAGGACACCGCGCACCACCGTGTCCAGCCGATTCACCTCGCGAAGACTCGAGGCCACGGGCGCCTCTGCCGATAGCGGCAGTGTACCGCTCCGGACCTGCCGCTGCAACCCCTGGAGATCGAGCTTGAGCGAAGTGAGCGGATTGCGCACTTCGTGCGACAGTTGCGCCGCGAACTCGCCGAGCACGGCGAGCTGCCGGCTCGTCTCAATCTCACGCATCATCGAGCGAATACGCCTGGTCATGTCAGCGAATGCGTCGCTGAGCGTCCCCACCTCGTCGGGTCCGGCGCTTGGAAGCGTGGGGGACAGATCGCCGCGTCCCACGGCGGCCGCGGCACGCGTCAGCTCCTCCAGCGACCGAGTCGCACGGCCTATGAAGATCACGAAGAGTAGTGCCACCACGCCGATGAGGACGCCGAGCAGCACGACGTCGAAACGGTGCGCGCGGGCGAATGGCTCGGCGAATTCGTCGAGCGCCGTCGATGACAAAACGGTCCACTGCGGCGAGTCGAGGCTCACATACGACGCGATGCGCACCGAATCGTGCACCGTGTAGACGAGCGTGCCCGAACCACGGGAGATGCGCGCCGAGTCATCGCTCCACGTGGCGCCGACGAGCTCGTGCGCGGACATGCGCGCCATTGTCAAGTTGGAATGGAGCAGGACGCCATTCGACGATCGATCAATGACGACGCCATAGCCGCTTCGACCGAATGACGGGGCGAAGAGATCGCGCGGCCAGAGCGTGGTGGCGCTCGGCGCCAGCGCGAGCATTCCGACGACACGATTCGACTGGAGATCCCGGACCGGTTCGTTGATGGTCAGGAGCCCGTCGGCGACATTGGGTGAGCTGGAGTCACTCCCCGAGGACCAGAGCCGCACACCACGCGCATCGGTGAGTTCTGCGCTGTAGTAGCTCGGACCGGCGAGCCGCCAGACCTCCTGGAGGAAGTTGTCCGCGGCGCGTCGAGCCCCCCGAATCGCGCCCGAGTCGCCGCGGGCGAGTTCGCGGAAGAGCTGTTGCACCTCTGCGTTCTCCGAGATGAGGAGGATGTCGGACCTGACCACGGCGTAGCGATCGCCGATGCTCGCCGCCGCGCGCCGCGCGAGCGTGTCGGTCTGCGCGACGATGAGCGCGCGGATTATCTGCCGCGATCGCGCATAGTCGAGGAGCCCGACTGTCGCGAGCGGACCGACAGCAAGCGCGGCGAAGAGAAGGAGGAGCCGCGAACGGAGGGAACGCAGGAAAGGGAGTGGCAACGGAAGCTCGTTGCCGAAGAAGGTACCTGCCGATCACCGGCGCAACCAGAGAATCGGTAAGCGACTCGGCGGGAATGAGTTACGAATTAGGGCCAGCACTGGACGCAGCGGTCGCGTTGCGTTTTGGAACGCGAGTGGTGCGATTTGTAGCGCGTCAGCGCGTCAGTGCATGCCCGATCTCGATCTGGACACTGCCAACGGTGCGCGGCGAGTGTTCACGCCACTGCACGCTGCGCGCCTAGTGCTTCTCAATTTCGGTGAGCCAGGGTTGAGGCGTTGACGACATGGTTCGGACCGCCTGCTGGCGCGTAGTCATCACGCCGGCCGCTCGCGAATCCAGACAATGGAACTCGCCGTCGGCGGTGCAGGGCGCGGCAGCGGCCGGCCTGCCGCAACGGCTTCTGCGGCCGCAGTCGCAACGGCTACGGCATTCGCGGCAGCAATCGCAGCATCGGGCCTCGGCGGCGGCGGTGGCACCGCCGGATTCCGATTGAAGCGTGTGTAGTTCGGAATCGCCATCATCGGCGCCCCACTCGCGAACGCGCCGGTAATGACCGTAACACCACCAAGGAGATCACCACGCCATTGTGCGGTGAGTGGTGCATCGGGCGGCAGCACACCATCGATGTCCTGATCGACCTTCTCGATGTTGTACATGAGGGGTCCATATCGGAGCGCCACGCGGCCAATATTTGCCGCAATCTTATCGTCTGCACGAACGCGCTGAATTCTCATCGGCAGCACGAACTCGATCTTGTCGCCCGCGGTCCAAGTGCGTGTTACCGACGCATAGCCGTTTACCAGAACCGGCTTGACGGCGCGACCATTCACCATCAACGACGACATGCCGTCCGCTTTCGGCGTGGCCGAATAAAGATTGCTCACATCGCGTGTCGGGATGCGGATGTTGATCGCGAACGTCTTGCGCACCTTCGGATTCACCGTGATCTCGACGTTCCCGCTCCATGGATAGTTGGTGTCCTGCACCATCTCGACATCCGTGCCGGCCACATTGTCAATTGTGATCCTGCTGCCCGCGAACAGGTTAACCTGGATGGCATTCGTGTCCTTCGAGTACATCCACGTCGGCAACATGAGCAGTGTGCGCGGAATGTTGCCGGTGCAGCAGGGCACGCTGTGCCACGCGGAGCGTGGGCCCGTCTGCGCCAGTGGATTCGTGTAAAAGAACTGTGTTCCCTCGAGGTCGAGTGCGCCCAGGAGGGCGTTGTAGAGCGTCTGCTCGAAGAGGTCAGCGTATTTCGCCTCGTGATACGCAAGATGAAGCTTCCACTGGAAGAAAATCTCGCCGCAGCTCGAACACGCTTCGCAGTACGCATTGTTTCGCAGCGAGTAGTTCGGCCCGAAGCCTTCCGATGTTTCTCCGCTCCCGACTCCGCCAGTGACGTAGTACTTCTTGTGCGTGATGTTGTCCCAGAGTGACTTGACGGCACTCTGATAGTCGACGTCGTGCGTCTCTACGGCAACGTCTGCCATCGCTGAGCAATTGTACACCGCGCGCACCGCATGACCGACGGCCTCATACTGTTGCGTCACCGGAAGGTGACTCTGGTCGTACTCGGAACCGTTGCGACGACAATCGAGCAGGAACTTCGCCAGTGCGACGTATCGATCTCCCTTCCCGCCGCCTTCCACTTCATTCACAAAACGCCCGAAGCGCACGAGTGCCTGTTCCATCTCCTGATGACCGTCAAACCATTCCTGCTTTGGTGCGGGACCGATATTGTCGGCCCAGCAATCACAGAGTTTCTTCGCGGCGTGGTAGAGTCGATCGTCCTTGCGGTCACTCATCGAGTAGTGATTGATCGCGGATTCGATGAAGTATCCCGCAACGTAGCCCTCGTGATTCGCCCGCGCCGACGGACTCCATCGCTGTGTCCATGGTTGCGATGAGCCCCCGGGAATGCCAGGTCCACCCGGCCGCGGTGCATTTCGCAGCGTGAATGCCGTCTGCAGATATCCATCGGGATGCTGCGCCGCGAGAATGATGGGAATCCACTCGTTGAGCGTCGTCCGCATACGATCCTGCGCGGCGATGACGTCCTTGTCACCCTGCGGATCCACCATCAACGCAAGACTCATCGACTCGACGGTCTGATGGACCCACGCGTTGGAAAACACATAGCCACGATGTGCCGCGTGCGGCTCGCCGCGCAGGGCCTTGGCCGCTTCAATGAAATTGTCGAGACCGCCGTCGCCGCGTCCAGCGGGAATATCCGGTCTGGTGCACTGATCGATGCAGTGCGGAATCCAGGACGTGATGAGAATCTTCGTGCGGGCGCTCCACAACGGACTCGTGATCGTGTGGCGCGTGGTCACAACGGGCGAGAGCTGTTTTGCTGGCGGTGGGAGTTCCACCTTCACCGTGAGTGTCGACGCGGCAGCGGTCTCACCATTGTCAGCAGAAACACGCAACACGTATTCGCCCGCGGCCGAAAATGTCGCCGTGGTACTGGCCGCGTTCGCGTCGGCGAATGTGACAGTGCCAGGACCCGACACTTTGCTCCATTTCGTCTTTGGCGTTGGCCCTGTCGGTGCCGGAGTTGCGGCGCCGCCGCGTCCCCCACGCCCCGGCCTCGGCGGAGCTCCATATCCCGCCCAACCGTTGAGGTATGTCTTGCCGTGCTTCATCACGACTCGATCGACACCGGCGACAGCATTGACTGGCTCAGCCCGATCAGCCGGTTCGGCGTGTGACGTCAACGCAAACGCCTTGCCCATCGGTGTAGCAATCACTGTCACGAGCATGCTTGCCGTGAACCGCTGCAGAAGCTCGCGCCGAGTGAGGTCCTCGCCAGAGTTGTTCTTGCTCATGACGTTGACTTACGGAGCCGACGACGCTGCGTCAACCGTTGGGGCACGGGACGTACAACACTGGCGCATCTCGCTCAAACGCCCCTGGTCGCTCCATCCACTTCCTGCTGAACTCCGCCATCATGACTGTCGGGACGAGGACGTTATGCCCTCGGCTATACGTCGCGGCGGGTGCCGGCATATGCTCGAGGAGAAGCGCTGCACACTGCGAGGAGCGGCGAGTCATTTTGTGAAGCGAGTGAAGCCAACGCGTGGAGTGGTTTGAATGGAGCGGCTCAGGGGCGGTGGGTCGTAGGCGAGGACGCGGGGACGGTGGGCCGCCTGTCGGAGAGAGGCGGTGCCGGCAACAAGGGTGTCGTGCAGGCGCTGGAGACTGGTGAGAGCGGGGGAAGCGGCGTTCAGGCGGCGGAGGAAGAGGATGAGGTTAGCGAGGGACCGGGCGGTGCGGTCGAGGGCGCGGAAGGCGGGCTCGGGGTTGCCGGCGTCGGGCTGGGGGGTGGTGGGCTTGGGGATCGGGCAGTCTTGGAGCCGGCGGACGGCGAGGGTGAGCTCGGTGAGGCAGGCGAAGCGGTCGGCCGGGTTGGGGACGGAGAGGATGCGGCGGAGGACAGCGACGACGGTTTGCAAGACGGCGACGACCACGGCGACCCAGCCGCCGCCAGTGGCGATCGCCTTGGCGGAGCGGTCGGCGGCGATGGCCATGGCGACGACCAAGGCGACGATGACTTCGACAACGGTGAGGAAGGTGACGACAGTCGCGGCGGAAGTCAGGGCGACGACGCTGGCCACGACAGCGATAACGACCGCGATGATGATCATGGTTACGGCCATGACGGCGTTGACTCCATCGGCCTGCTCGAGGGCGCGGTTGGCGCGTTCCTGGAAGTTCTGAACGGCGTTCTGGCTGGCGTCGATGACGCGGTTGATTGCCTCGCGCTTCTGGATCTCAAGTCCCCGGAGCGTGCCCTCCGCCGCGCGGAGTTCCTTTTGGGTTGCGTCGAGGAGGCCGACGACTGGGGAGACGTAGTTTATTACGGCGTCGACGAGTTCCTCGAACTTCTCGGCCGCCTCCTCGGCCAGCTTTTGCGCGGCGGTGACGACGTCGCTCGGGGTCGGCGGCGGCGGGGGCGGAGGAGGAAGCTTGGGGGGAGTGAAGGCCATGGGTGGGCTCCTTGAGGGAAGATCGAGGCGCATCGTTTACTTACGGACCCGATGACGCGGCGTCAACCTATGGGGCATCATGGAACGAATCGTTCTCTCCGCGATAGGCATGTTCGTGTTCGCTGGCATCGCGCGGGCGCAGGCGCCCACGCCTTTTGCCGGCGAGTGGAGACTCGCGTTTACCTCGGAAAGCACTTCGGGCGAGCCAAGCATGAAACCGGCGCCGTGGATCACGTTCACTGCAACGGTCGTGCAAGTCGACAGCACGCTCGGTGGCGCGATGCGATCGGACGGGCCGACTGGACAGTTTGGCTGCAGGTTGCGCGAAGGCGCATGTACCGCCGGGCGCATGCGCCTGTCGTGGGATGAACAGGATTGGCAGGTCTTCCAATTCAAGTTGGATCCAGGCTCTACAACAAAGGGAGCGGGGCGCGCGGAGATTCGTTTCGCCGATGGCGCGATCCACAAGTACACGTTCGTCATCTCGCGA
>JANMRE010000665.1:0-1470 GCA_031370885.1 Gemmatimonadaceae bacterium | reverse complement strand
GAAGAACGGCTGAAAGCGGTGCTCAAGGAAATCACCGCCGCCGAAGGCCTGTATGTCGTGTTCATCGACGAAATGCACACCATCGTGGGCGCCGGCAAGGCCGAAGGCAGCATGGATGCCGGCAACATGCTCAAGCCCATGCTGGCGCGCGGTGAGTTGCGCGTAGTGGGCGCCACTACACTCGACGAGTATCGCCTGCACGTGGAAAAGGACGCGGCACTGGAACGCCGATTCCAACCCGTGTTTGTTGGCGAGCCCAGCGTGGAGAGCACCATCGCCATTCTGCGCGGACTCAAGGAGCGCTACGAATCGCACCACGGTGTGCGCATCACCGATGGTGCCGTGGTGGCGGCGGCAACGCTCTCCAATCGCTACATCGGTGATCGATTCCTGCCCGACAAGGCGATTGATCTGATAGACGAAGCCGCGTCGCGACTGCGCATCGAAATCGACTCGGTGCCACAGGTGATCGATGAAGTTGAACGGCGCATTGTGCAACTGGAAATCGAACGGCAGGCACTCCGCAAGGAAACCGATCTCGCCTCGATTGAACGCCGTGCGGCGCTGGAGCGTGAACTCGCCGATGCAAAGGAGCACGCCGCCGGCATGCGCGCGCAATGGCAACGCGAGAAGGACACCTTGGGAGAAGTTGGTCGCATCAAGCAAGAGATTGAACAGACGCGTTTCGAAGCGGAGAAAGTCACCCGGGCTGGAGACCTGAACAAGGCGGCGGAACTCACCTACGGGCGTATTCCGCAGCTCGAACGGCAGATGAAAGAGGCCGAAGCGAAGCTCGGCAGTCAGAACGGGCGACCGCAATTTCTGAAGGAAGAAGTGGGTGCCGACGATGTGGCCGAAATCGTGGCGCGATGGACCGGCATTCCCGTCACCCGCATGCTCGAGTCAGAACGCGAGCGCCTGACAAAGCTTGAGGACGTCCTGTCCACGCGTGTGATCGGGCAGGGTGAGGCCGTCCGCGCCGTGGCCAACGCCGTGCGTCGGTCCCGCGCCGGATTGCAGGACCCCAATCGGCCCATCGGATCGTTCATCTTTCTCGGTCCGACGGGCGTTGGCAAAACGGAAACCGCGCGGGCCCTCGCCGAGTATCTGTTCGACGACGAGCACGCGATGGTGCGCATCGACATGTCCGAATACATGGAAAAGCACGCCGTGGCGCGACTCATCGGCGCGCCACCCGGTTACGTGGGGTACGAGGAAGGTGGGCAGCTCACGGAAGCCGTGCGCCGTCGTCCGTATTCGGTGATCCTGTTTGACGAAATCGAAAAGGCGCATCCGGATGTGTTCAACATTCTGCTGCAGTTGCTCGACGATGGTCGGCTTACCGATTCGCAGGGCCGCACCGTCAACTTTCGCAATGCGGTCGTCATCATGACGTCCAACGTCGGCAGTCAACTTATTCTGGAACGTGCGCAAACAAGCGAACCGTGGGCGCGCGTCGAACACGATGTG
>JANMRE010000617.1:0-4337 GCA_031370885.1 Gemmatimonadaceae bacterium | reverse complement strand
GGCGACCAGTCCGTCGGCGAAGTACAGGGGATCCTGGGCGAGCCCTTCCGCATCGGCACCGCTCAGACCCTTTGCCCCACGACGCGCCAACAGGTGCGCCACGACCTCGCGTCGGCGCGGATCGGTCATCGGATCAATCATCGTGGCTCCGCGCGCCGGAACGGGGCCGGTCCCGGAGTCACTGCGCCGCACCAGCACGGCGTTCACGGTTCCTCGCCGGGTGAGCGCCATGACGGCTCGCACCGTGCGGATATCTGTTGCTTCGGGGAAAAGAATCGTGCGCCTCGACGCGGCCGCGCGTCGATGCACATCGTCGAGGAATACCGTGGTGGCGGGGTGCGACACCGGCATCAACGCGCAAAGCGTTCGTGCAGCGCGCGTTCGACGCGCGGATGCACCAATTGCGACACGTTGCCGCCAAAGCGGGCCACTTCACGCACGATACTCGAACTGATGTACGTGGTGTCGAGCGAAGGCGCCATGAACACCGTTTCGAGCGTCGGAAACAGGTGTCGGTTCATCAGCGCCATTTGAAATTCGTACTCGAAATCGCTGACCGCGCGCAGACCGCGCACATTGACACTCGCGCCGACCTCGCGCGCGAAGTCCACCAGCAATCCGTTGAAGGCGCGCACCTCAATGCGGGGATCGTTACCGGTGACATCGCGAAGGAACGCGACACGCTCTTCCACCGGAAACAAGGGTTCTTTGGTCAGGTTGGTGGTCACGCCAACGACCAGCAAATCCGTAAACGCGAACGTGCGTTGAATCAGATCTTCGTGTCCGTGGGTGACCGGGTCGAACGATCCCGCGTAGAGGGCAATACGCGCGCCGCTGGTTGGAGGAATAGCTGTCACGCGTCGGCGTCACGGTAAAAGGTGAGGGACGTCGCCCCGTAGCGACGGGTCTGCCCAGGTGCCGGGAGCGACAGTGATGCCGGATGTTCAATGCCGAAGACGGCCGCGAAGGGCACGTCAAGCCAGCACTGCACGAGGTGCATCGCCGTATCGGTTGCATACGGCGGATCGGCAAACGCTACGTCGTAGGCCAGCGGCGCAAGACGCCGGGCGAACGCCACGGCATCATCGCGGTGCATCACGGCGCCATCATGTCCACCCAGCTGCTCGAGATTTGCCTGCATCGCTGCGAGCGACGCGGGCGCGTTCTCGACGAAGTCACACGAAGCGGCACCACGCGAAAGCGCTTCCAAACCCAGGGCGCCACTTCCAGCGCAGAGATCGAGCACGCGTGCTTCGGGCAAGACTCCGTGCACGATGCTCATCCAGGACTCGCGCACGCGATCGCCCGTGGGGCGCATCAGATCACCCGCAGGTGCCTGAATCGTTCGTCCACGCCATCGTCCGGCCACGATGCGCATCGCGCTCAGACCCGGAAGTCCGCAACCTTGAGCTGCAGGCGCGACACACCGCGATACTCGTCGCGTTCGAGCCGAAACGCCAGATCGACCGGGTGCGCCATGTCGAGCGACGCGGCGCGTGACGCCAGCCCCCATCCGATGGCCTCGAGCGTTCGGCCGGGGATGTCGAATGTGAGTCGCATCCCGTCCGTTCCGATGCGACGCGGCGGTGCCGACAACCGGGCCCCGCTGGTGCGAAATACGGGTGCGGGATTACCAATGCCGAATGGCTCAAAATGACGCACGAGCATCTCCAACTCGTCACCAACACGATCCATCGGAATATCGAGATCGATCCGCAGTTCCGGAACCAAATCCGCTTCACAGAGTCGTGCCCGAGCGACGGCATCGAATTGCTCGGTGAAGGCCGGGATGCCGGACGCGTTCATGGTGAGACCGGCCGCGGCCCGATGTCCACCAAAGCGCTGGAAATGCGCCGAGCATTCGCTCAGCGCGGCGTGCAGGTCGAATGGCGTGATCGACCGACCCGAACCCTTGCCAATGCCGTTCTGCACCGACACCAACACCGCTGGACGCGCCGTCTGTTCGACGATGCGCGATGCCACAATGCCGATCACGCCGGCGTGCCACCCCTCGTTTGCCAGAACGTATGCGTACCGGTCGCGCATGCCAGGACCATCCAGCAAACGCACCGCGTCGTCCAACACCCCGCGATCAAGCTCCTGGCGCGCGCGATTGAGTTCTTCGAGTTCGCGGGCGATCACATTCGCCTCATCCTCCCGTTCACACAGCAGCAGCCGCAGACCGAGTTTCGCATCCCCAATCCGGCCGGCCGCATTGAGTCGAGGCGCAAGAACAAAGCCGATCCGACCTGCGGTCAGTGGTTTGCCCTCGAGGCCTGACGAACGCAGCAGTGCACGCAGACCGGGGTGCGTGGTTTCGGCGAGCAGCTTGAGCCCATAGCGCACCATGATGCGATTCTCACCGCGCAGCGGCGCGACATCGGCAATGGTGGCCAATGCCACCAGATCCAGTTGCCGATGCGCCAGCGCCGGCGACACGTCGAGCGCCTCGCACAGTGCCAAGGCCAGCTTGAACACGACACCCACCGCCGCCAGATCCTGATCGGCGGCCGTCGACTCAGCGCGACGTGGATTGCAGACGGCGTACGCGGCCGGCAGTGGGCCACCAGGGAGATGATGATCGGTGATGATCACGTCGATGCCTGCTGCCGTCAGCGTCGCGCACGCATCAAGCGCACTGGTGCCGCAATCACAGGTAATAACGAGCGACGCGCTCGCTGCCATGGCGGCGGCAACACCGGCCGGGCCAAGATCGTAGCCGTCGGTGAGTCGGTTCGGCACAAATGGCACCACCGAGGTGGCGCCACAGCCCCGCAAGACGCGAGTGAGCAACGCCGTTGAGCTCATGCCATCAACGTCGTAGTCACCATGCACAAAGATCGTTTCGCCCCCACGAATCGCCATGGCGATGCGATCAACCGCGCGTGGCAGATCAAACAAGGTGGACGGCTCACCCAGCTGGTCGAGTCTGGGGCGTAAATACCGCTTCGCCACTTCGGCGTCGGCATACCCACGGCCAACCAGCAGCCGACAGAGCGGCTCAGGCAATAGCAGCGCCGTGACCAGCCGCTGCACCGCCTCGCCGTCGGGCGCGACCGCGACGACCCACCGAGCCTGCGGACGCTGGCGCGGCGCGATCGACCCGTCGGCATCGCGAGCGGTCATGGGCACGCTGGACGTGCCACCAGAGTGCGACACAGATGCAGCGACCGAATCCGGTTCAGGAGAGATTGGCGAAGCGCTCACGGCAGGCAATCTACGTCGCGCAGTCGGTCTCGCGTCAAGGCGCTTTCGCCATCGCTGGCACATACAGCAGCACACCACAGGCTTCGCAGATCTCGATCGCCTGACTTCCACTGGTCATCGCCGGGCGGCGCTGCAGCGGAATCGCCGTGTCACAGCTGCCACAGGAAAACCCCGCATTCAGCGCGAAGAGCGCGGTCGAACGGCGTCGCTGCTGGACGCGGTCGTATCGCGACAAGAGTGACGGTGCGACCGCGATCGCCGAGGCGGAACGCTTCGCGATCGCCGACTGCAGTTCGCGGACGATGGCGCCACGTTCAGATTCGATGGTTGCCCGTGCCTCAGTCTGGTGGAGCTCCAATGTGGCCAACGCGGCGCGCGCCGCATCGGCGGATGTCTGGAGCTCACCGATGCGTCTGGACAGCGCCAGCATCTCGCTCTCTTCGTCGGCCAGCACTCGCCGCGCGGTTTCGACCTGGGCCATTGCCGCCGTGGCCTCTTTGAGCTTATGCGCCTGATCGAGCACCGCCAGATTCTTGACGTGTCGCTGTCGGTGATCAACGATCAACTTCTCCAGCGCACGGCTGCGTTCGAGCTCGCGACCGAGGGCGGCCTCGTGCCTGGCGATGTCGTCGACGGCCCGCTGCCGCGCCTTGTCCAGCGCGGCCAGGCGCGGAGCGAATGCATCGCGCCGCGCTTCGATGCCGCGAATCACTTAATCGTCCTGCTGCACAACCAATAGCGCTTCCAGCTCGGGATTCACTACGCCTCCAGACAGTGGTGTGTCACCTCATCCCTTCCGATTACCCCGCGGACTGCGGATCGACAAGAGCCTTCTCAGTTCGGGTTCCAGATCCATGCGCTCTCGCATGAGCACCTTCTGGGCCTCCGGGAGAACTATACCCATGGCTGACCGGATTTCCTCAATCCGCGATTCAATCCGCCGCGCGGCGATCCGATCGAGACTCAGTGTCACGTCAGTCGCTTCCAACGGGCCCGAATCGGTGAGTTCCCGAAGCGTGTCCAGCGCATCAGGCGGCAACATCGCGGCCACATCGTCAAGTGTCGCGGCATGTCCAGCCGCCCGCAACGCCGCGAAAATTGCGCCGTAATTCGCGTCGCGAAAATCAGCC
>JANMRE010000613.1:0-2385 GCA_031370885.1 Gemmatimonadaceae bacterium | reverse complement strand
GGTTGTGCGCGGACAGGCGCGCGATATCAAACGAATCCGCACGCGTACTGGTGAGATGATCATCGTGGTCCGAAACAATGACACTCCGCTCTTTCTGCGTACCGCCCCATCCAAGGCGCCGACACCGGCGGTTCGAGGCCCGGCAACGAGCAATGGCGCGGGCGCTACGCCGGGAGGTCGCCCGTGAACACGTTCCTCGTGCGATTGACGAACACTGGGTGGCGCCGGGGAAGCGTCCTGATGTTGGCTGGCGCGCTGGTGTCGGCGTGCGGGCGCAATGTCGCGCCTTCGACAACGGCGGCCGCGGCGATGGCCGACGCGGCGCCGTTGCATCACGCCGTGTACGATCTTACCAGCGTGATCGTGTACGACATCTTCAGCCCGCCACAGGCGAGCCGGATTTACGCCTACAGCAGCGTTGCCGCGTACGAGGTGCTGCGACAGGCTGATACGAGCTACAAGTCGCTGGCGGGCCAACTGACGGGGCTGACGCCCGTGCCGGCGCGCCAGCCCGGTGTCGAATATTCGCTGCCGCTGGCCGGCATCCACGCGCTGATGACGGTTGGCAAGCAGCTCACGTTCTCGCGGGCGCGTATGGATACGCTGCGCTTCGCGCTCGACGAGCAGTACCGACAGGCTGGCTTGTCCGCCGATGTGTACGCGCGTTCCATCGCGTATGGCGACACGGTGGCGGCGCACGTGCTGGCGTGGGCCGCGAAGGACAACTACAAGGAAATGCGCGGCATGCCCAAATACACCGTGACCAAAGAGTCTGGTCGCTGGGTGCCGACGCCGCCGGCGTACATGGATGCCGTCGAGCCGAACTGGAGAACACTGCGTCCCTTCCTCATCGACTCGGCGAACCAGTTCCGGCCGGAGCCGCCGCTGGCGTTCGATCCCGACAAGGGTTCGCCGTTCTTCGCCCAGGTGAAGGAAGTGTACGACGTGAGCCGCAGTCTCACCGACGAACAGCGCGCGATCGCCGCGTTCTGGGACTGCAATCCGTACGTGATGCACGTGCAGGGACACACCATGTTCGCAACGAAGAAGGTGACGCCAGGCGGTCACTGGATGGGCATAGTCGCAATCGCGTCGCGCAAGGCCAGGGCCAATACGTTAGTGTCGGCCGATGCGTACGTGCGCACTGCATTGGCGCTCGCCGACGGGTTCCTCAGCGTGTGGGAGGCGAAGTACGCCACCAACGTCGTGCGGCCGGAGACGGTGATCAATGGAATCGTGGACGAGGCGTGGGAGCCCTTGCTACAGACGCCGCCGTTCCCTGAGTACACGAGCGGACACAGCGTGATTTCAACGGCAGCCGCGACGGTGCTGAGCGAACAGTTCGGCGACACGTTCGCGTTCGCCGATTCCACCGAGATGGAATACGGGCTCCCGGTACGGTCGTTCTCGTCGTTCCGGGCGGCCGCTGACGAAGCGGCGGTGAGCCGACTGTACGGCGGCATTCACTATCGGCGGGCCATCGAGCAGGGGCAATTGCAGGGGGCCAAGGTGGGCACGCTGGTCGTGCAGCGCCTGCAGACCCATCCCGTCGCGCGCGTCGCCAACTGGTGACCACGCGCGGGCGGGCGCTGCTGCCGCTGTGTGCCATCGGCTTTGCCCTTTCGTGTCGAGCGGCCGACGACGCGTCGCGCCGCGCGGCGGCGAGTGATAGTGCCGCGGTCACGCCGACGCCGCTGTTCGAGCTGCTCGCTCCCGCGACGACCGGCGTGACGTTCGAAAACACGCTGCCCGAGACGCCCGACTTCAACATCCTGAACTACCTGTATTACTACAATGGCGGCGGCGTCGCGATCGGTGATGTGAACAACGACGGTCTCCCCGACCTCTACTTCTCGTCCAACATCGGCAAGAACCGGCTCTACCTGAACAAGGGCAACTACCGGTTCGACGATGTAACCGACAAGGCAGGCGTTGGTGGGCCTGAGGGATGGAAGACCGGTGTGACGATGGCTGACGTGAACGGTGACGGCCGCGTGGATATCTACGCGTCGGCAATTCGCTACCTCACCATGCGCGGTCACAACGTGCTGTACATCAACAACGGCGACGGCACGTTTCGAGATGACTCGAAATCGTCAGGGCTCGATCATGTCGGGTACTCAACGCAGGCGACGTTTCTCGACTACGACGCCGACGGGGATCTTGACCTCTTCCTGCTCAGTCACTCGACGCACACGGAGCGCGCCATCGGGACCGCACTCAGACGCGACGTGCGCAGCGCGCTGGGCGGCGGGCGGCTGTACCGCAACGATCACGGCCGCTTCACCGACGTGAGCGCGAAGGCTGGTATCTACGGCGGGATCGAGGGGTTTGGCCTGGGCGTGGTGGCCAGCGACCTGGATGGCGACGGATGCGTTGACCTGT